>JAFUKV010000251.1 GCA_017467745.1 Bacteroidaceae bacterium
CGGGTAAGGTATGGACGGTGGCGTTGAACGATGCGGATCAAGGGTATCCGTATTTGAAACGCTTTATGTTGGAGCCGTCTGCTAAAAAACAGAGTTTTTTGGGTGATAATCCGCAATCGACTATGATTTTGTTTACGTGTGAGACGTATCCGTTGTTGCAAGTTTGCTTTGGCGGGCACGATTCGTTCCGTGAACCGCTGATAATAGCTGCCGAGCAGTTTATCGCCGTGAAAGGTTTTAAGGCGAAAGGCAAACGTATCACTACTTATACGGTAGAGTCTGTTACCGAACTCGAACCGTTAAGAAAGCCGGAGACCACAGAGAACGATGTGCGGGAGGACGCGGAAGATAATGTCTCGTCCGAACCCGAAACGGATGAGGCGGATCAAAGTAACAGCGATATTGAAGATGAAATTACCGGACAGATGAAATTGTTCTAATACGATTCGGTTTATGATAAAAAGTCTATGCTTGTGTTTTTTCGTGTTATTGTCGGCAGCGGTTTTTGCTCAAAAAAATGACGTGAAGCCATTGCGGCCGGTTACGGCTGCGACAACAGTGAGTATAGGCGGCGGTAAAATCTATGATACGTATTTGTCTCCGATTAAATACGGCGGACAGGCGTTTGGCATACACCATGAAAGGATGCGCGTTTCCCGATTCGGAGACGGTTGTCTGACATCGCAGCATCTGTTGTCGGCAGAGGCCGAGCATACGGAGAATCCGGCGGGAAATCATACCATGTGGGGAGCATCGTTTGACTATACGTATGGAATGTTTTACCGGGTTGCTTCGGGCGTGCCCGATCTTAAAATCTTGGCGGGAGCGCAGTTGGCCTCTTGTTTTGGCGTAGCGTATAATGCTCATAATTCGAATAATCCGGCAAATGCGAAGGGGGATATAAATCTTCAATTGTCGGGTATGGTTATTTATCGTTGGTGTATAAAAGGTTTTCCTGTTACATTGCGCTATCAAACGTCGGTAGCTATGGTCGGAGTTTTCTTTTGCCCTGAATACGGACAGTCGTATTATGAGATTTTTTCGTTGGGCGATACCGGAGGTATCGTGCATTTCGGCTCGTTGCATAATCAGTTTAACATGCAAAATCTGTTGACAATAGATATTCCTGTAAATACGTGGTTTCTCCGTATCGGTTACAGAAATAATATCCGTACTTTCCGTGAAAATCATTTGCGTTCGCAGATATATACAAATAGTTTTGTTATCGGGATGTCGAAAGAGTTCAGTTCTCTGCGAAAGAAAGGAAAGGTTGACAACAGAGCCCGGTCGGTATTGAGCGCGTATTATTAATGTTTGAACGAAGAAACGATGGGTCTATCGAATTTTCATATAAAAGGTTTGTTGCGGTATTTGCCGGTGTTGTTATTGCTGCTTGCCTCGTGCGGGGTGGAATACGATTATGCCGATAATCCGCAGGGCAATTTTGAGGCTTTGTGGCGGATATTGGATGATAGATATTGCTTTTTCGAGTATAAAGATATTGATTGGAATAATATTCATGCGCAATATGAGCCGCGTATAAAACAGCAAATGACCGATAAGCAATTGTTCGATGTACTTGCCGAAATGTTGGCGGAGTTGAAAGACGGTCATGTCAATCTTTATTCCAGTTTCAATACGGCACGGTATTGGAAATGGTTTGAAGATTATGAGCAGAATTTCGATATGAACCTATTGACTCGCTCTTATTTGGAGCCCGGCGGGTATAGTATCGCTGGCGGAATACGTTACAAGATAATGCCGAATAATATCGGTTATATGTATTATGGCAGTTTTTCCAATCCGATAGGCGATGGCAATTTAGATGAGATTATAGCGGCATTTATATCGTGTGAGGGCATGATTATAGATGTGCGCGATAACGGGGGCGGAACGTTGACTACGGTGAATCAGATAGCTTCTCGGTTTACGAATGAGAAAATTCTGAGCGGATATGTTCAGCATAAAACCGGAACCGGGCATAATGACTTTTCTCCATTGACCGCTACTTATTTGGAACCATACAGAGGAATACGCTATCAAAAGCCGGTTGTTGTGCTGGTAAATCGCAGCAGTTTCAGCGCTACGAATAATTTTGTTTCGGTTATGCGGGAGTTGCCTAATGTAACGATTGTGGGCGATCGTTCGGGCGGCGGCAGCGGATTACCGTTTTCATCGGAACTTCCGAACGGGTGGACGGTTCGTTTTTCGGCTTGTCCGGTGTACGGGGTAGATAAGCAACATACGGAGTTCGGTATTGAGCCGGATATTTACCAGTCTATGAGTACCGCTAATATGCTTGTCGGCATAGACGATATTATAGAACGGGGATATGAGGTGATTTTAGAATCTGCTCGAAATCGGTAAGTCGGGGCTTATAATAGCGGTTTTAATTTTTTAATAAGCAGCTCGTATCCTTTTCTGTTTAAGTGTAACATATCCGATTGAAAATATTGTTCTGCATTTTTTTCGTACATATCTGACCAAATGTCTACAAAAAATATTTGTTTGTTATCTGCTTTTTCCTTTATGAATTTGTTTATTGTTTTGTAATAGTTAAAGCTCTCGCTTCTGGAAGGGCTTGGCTTTACGGACAGTAAGATTAATTTTGTATTTGGCTGCCGGTACTTGAAATTGTCTGTAAATGCCTGCATGTAAGTGCAAAAGGTTTCAGAATCGTAATAATAGGCGTCGTTGTCTCCGATATAAAGGACAACGGTTTCGGGTTCGTTAAAATAAATCAGCTGCTCTCCGTGTATGAGGATTTGTGCGAGATTGGAGCCTCCTATCCCTCTGTTACGTGCAAATAGGGGCGCAAAGTCGTTTTCAATAGATTTCCAGATAGTAATCGTTGAACTTCCCGTAAAAATAATTCCTCCTTTTCGATTGTCCGTTTCTATAAAATGCTGTACTGTATTATAATATTGTACATCTACGCCCAATTCTTTAAGAAGTTGGTTGTATGTGTCGAGATTCAGATTCGAAATTCCGTTGATTTTGTATTCGGAATCTTTGCTGCATCCGGAAAGTAAAATAAAAAGAAATAATAAACTAACTGTTTTCTTTAACTGTTTCAAATGAGACATTTGTTTTCGGTTTTAATTTGATTAGGTCTTTTTTCCCTACGAAAAAAGGAAAATATTTGTTGAAGAACAAAATGGCAAAATAGCTTATAAAGCAAGTGAATAAAAACATCCATACATAGAATTGGTATGATGTTAATATTGAACTATCTTTTAAATCCGGGCTGATTCGGAGAATGATAAATGAGAATAGCCAGAAACAAGTTCTATGAATACCAAGTACTGTTAGAGAATTTTTTCCAAAGAATATTATGGGTTTAAATATTTTCAAATGATAAAATTCTTTGAAAAATATAAACGCAATGGGAATGAATAAGAATGTTCTTATAGCTATATCTATTTTCTGAATATAATAAGAGAATGTATTAGAATCGATAATTGTTATAGCGATTAGGATAGGGAGACAACTGAAAATTATTTTTTTTTCGTTTAGTTTTGATGTTATGAGGTCTATTAATTTTCGTCCGAATAAACTACCGAAAGCATAGTACATGAAAAATTTTAAAGAAACAGGTATGAAAAATAGTCCGTTAATATCATTATGAATGCAGATTTCTCCTATAATTGACAGTAGAACAGAAAGTATTGCAAGTATATATGTTTTTTTGAAAAGAGTTTTTAATCCGTAAAAAATTAATTGAATATCAAATAATGCAAATAGGAACCATAATGCAGAATTTAGTCGGAACGGTTCATTTACAAATTCGTTATAAGTATTTGTTAATGTGTAAATGTGCCCAATTGATTGGTATGTATAAGGGGGATCGGTTTTTGAGAAAAGGTGTGTAATGTTAGGAAGTATAGCTTCTCTTAAAAAGTGGATACAGAACGGAATAAATAGAAAAAATATGAGCGGAATGATTAAAGTATTGATTTTACGAACGAAAAATTCTTTAAACGGTTTATAGCTGAAAAATATACCCGACATGAAAAAGAATAAAGGCATTCTGTATGGAACCATTATCCAATTAGGAAGATTTTCTCCTAAATGAATTGTTACTACCCATAGAATACAAAATCCTTTGATACAGTCGATATATTCGATTCGCTTTTTTTGCGCCATAATGTGATAATATTGGGTGTTTTAAATTTTGTGCAAAGGTTAAGTTTTTTTATGAGTAATATTGGCTGTTTTTCTGTCTGGAATGCCTTTTTTATAATACTATTTATCTGGGAAACAGATGCTAAGGAGCCCCCTTAGGTAAAAAAGGGAAGGGAGGTTTTATGTATTGGCGTTATATAACGAGGTTGTTTGTTGTATAGAGCTTTATGTTAAGCGGAGCATTTTCTGAGGTTTTGTACCATATAGGATAAAAGCGGTTGATTCTTTCCAAAAAAACGGTATAGTTTGTCTATCATAAAATTATATGTTATCTTTGCCAAAGGTAACAAACAGGCAGATACTTGAATGCCAGCGGGAAATCATGGTAGGTAAAGCATTGTTACTGAATTGTTACAAGTGTATTTTTTATAGTTATTATCTTGATAGTAAGGGCTTCGAGAGAGGTTGTTCATAGTTTCTGCTCTATTATGTCCATAACACCTTATTTCTTAGCAAGCACAAAATGCCTTACATAACATAAGAACATTCAATGAAAAGGACTTTTCTCTTTCTGGTTTTATTTGGATTTACCGCTTTATTTGCCATACAGTCGGGATATGCGCAAGAAACGACAGAAGCATTACAAACTAACATAGCGAATGAGAGCGGCGGTTTGCATCAGGCCTTAAAAACAAAATTCATAGAAGGTTCGGCGTTCTATATGAGTTTTATCGCTCTTGCGCTGATTATCGGTCTGTCGTTTTGTTTAGAGCGAATTATTTATTTGAGTATGGCGGAGGTCAATTCTAAAAAATTGTTGACTTCGGTAGAAAACGCCCTTAATCGAGGTGATTTGGAATATGCAAAAGATATTTGCCGTAATACGCCGGGTCCTATCGCATCTATTTTTTATCAGGGCTTAATGCGCATAGATAGCGGTATAGATGTTGTAGAGAAGTCTATTATCTCGTATGGCGGTGTACAGGCGGGACTTTTAGAACGCGGATTGTCGTGGATTGCTTTGTTTATCGCCATGGCGCCTTCGTTGGGATTTTTGGGTACGGTAATAGGTATGGTAGAGACATTCGACCGTATACAGATTATGGGGGACATTTCCGCCACAATTGTAGCCGGAGGTATGAAGGTAGCGTTAATCACGACTATTGGTGGATTGGTGGTAGCTTTGATATTGCAACTTTTTTATAATTATATTCTTGCGAAAGTAGAAAGTCTTATTAACAGTATGGAAGATGCTTCTATTTCATTGCTGGATATGGTTATAAAATATAACTTGAAATTTAAACTGTAAAAGTAGGAGAGAGACTTTATGTTCAAGGGCTTATCGTTGTTTCTGTACTTATTGCTCGGCATAACGTTAATCATAGCTGTTTTATTCTATTTTGGCGGAGAGATAGACCCGTCGACCGAACGTCCCGAACCTGTCTATACCGATATGCTGTTGTATTGGATATATACGATTTTATGGCTTTGCGTTATATCGACGGTAGTTTTTGCGATACGCAAGTTTTTTATCAAATTGAAAAGCTCTCCGCGAAAAGCGGCTAAACTTATACTTGTGCCTTTGGCATTAATTATCGTTATGACCGTAGCGTGGAGTTTTGGTAATGGCTCTCCGTTGCAAATGTTGCGGTATGAAGGCAAAGAAAACATATATTTTTGGCTGAAAGTTACCGATATGTTTTTATACACGATATATTTCCTGTTAGGAATGGGAATATTGTCGGTGTTATATTATAACATAAAAAAGGCTTTGCAGAAATGACCGGTTGTTTCCCGAAGAAGATTATAGTTTAATATGATGTACCAAAGAAGAAAACGTCGTGTGCCGGGTATCAATTCCAGTTCGAGCGCGGATATAGCGTTCTTGTTATTGGTGTTTTTTTTGGTTACCACATCAATAGATACGGATAAAGGGATACAACGCCGGTTGCCTCCGCCTGTCGAGTCGGGAGAAATAAAAACAAAAACAGATATTGAGAAACGGAATCTTCTTGAAATATACATCAATAGGGAAAATAGAATTATGGTGGGAGAAGAAGAGGTGGCTATAACTCAGTTAAAAGAGATTGTGAAAGAGTTTATCTCCAA
>JAFUKV010000252.1 GCA_017467745.1 Bacteroidaceae bacterium
GTTCTGTTGTTTATTTATTGTAGTGCAGCCAAGATTTACTTTTTCTGTTTGTTTAGATAAAATGATAAAGGAGCGGTCTTTTATGACGCGGTATTGTTTGGAATAGAAAATTTTACCGGATACATCGCTATGGGCTGCCGTAGAAATTTGTTGACACGTTAACGGAGAAAATCCGTAATCTTTTAGCCATTCGTATAGAAAAGTATCGGAATAAGAGATTTTTTTCAGGTCATGGATAGATAAATAATATTTTCCGTCAATCTCTTTTAAAAATTTGTTTTTCTGTTCAGAAATTGTTTTAGTATAAACTGTTTCAGCTTGTTGCAGATTTTCCATTGTTCTGTATATACAATCTGCGTATGAAGGATTTATGGCTTGTAACTGGGGGATAATGTCTAATCTGATTTTGTTGCGAATATAAATGGCCTCTAAATTACTGCTATCCGTTATGTAAGATAACTGCTCCGACTGTATGTAATCGATAATTTCTTTTTTCCCGATACATAATAATGGCCGTACAATATTACTGTTTCTGCTTTTTATGCCGGTTAGTCCGTTAATACCGGTTCCTCGTATGAGATTCAAAAAAAAAGTTTCGATAGAATCGTCTCGGTGATGAGCTACGGCAATGGCTTCTGCTTGATATTGAATCCTTATTTTTTCGAACCAGTCGTATCTTAACTCTCGACATGCCATTTCTATGGATAGCTTTTGCTTTGAGGCATATTGTAATGTGTCGAAAACAATAGATTGGAAAGGGATGTTATATTTTTCTGCAAAAGATTTTGCAAATTGGTGATCTCTTTTCGATTCTTCGCCTCGAAGAGAAAAGTTGCAGTGGGCAGCAATGCAATTATAACCGGCTGTTTGTAAGAAATGAAGTAGCGTTACAGAATCGGCTCCGCCGCTAAAACCTACAATAACAGTTGCGTGGGGCGATAATAAACACTTGTCTTTTATATAATTGCTTATAGTTGCAGGTATTGTAATTGCTTGTCGCATAAATTTCGCATTTATTTCGATGATAATGCAAACTTACATTTTTTTTCTTATTTGTAAAATATTTCAATTGAATCATATTTGTAACCCGTCAATAAATCATTAAATTTGCAACTTGAATTTGAAAATCTATGAAATATGATAGATAAAATAAAAGAACTTGTTGCGGAAATAGAGGCTCTCAAAGCAGATAAAAAGGAGGAATTGGAAGCGCTCCGTATAAAATACCTAAGTAAAAAAGGTGAAATTTCAGCTCTTTTCAATGACTTTCGAAATGTTCCGGTTGAGCAAAAGAAAGAAGTCGGCATACTATTAAATGGCTTAAAAGAAAAAGCTCAATCTAAGATAAACGAATTAAAGGCTTTATTCGAAAATGGAGCGGGAGAGCGTGATTTTGTAGATTTGACGCGTACTTCTTATCCTGTTGAGTTGGGAACTCGCCATCCTATTTCAATTGTAAAAAATGAGATCTGCGATATTTTCGGACGTTTAGGTTTTTCGATAGCCGAAGGTCCGGAGGTTGAAGATGACTGGCATGTTTTTTCTGCGCTTAATTTTGCGGAAGATCATCCTGCTCGTGATATGCAAGATACCTTTTTTATACAACGCAGCCCGGACGTGTTGTTAAGAACGCATACATCATCTGTACAAACTCGGGTAATGGAACACTCGCAACCGCCTATACGTATTATATGTCCGGGACGCGTATATCGGAATGAGGCCATTTCATATAGAGCGCATTGCTTCTTTCATCAAGTTGAAGCCTTATATGTAGATAAAAACGTTTCGTTTATAGACTTAAAACAAGCATTGCTTTTCTTTGCGAAAGAGATGTTCGGCGCTGATACTAAAATTAGATTACGTCCGTCTTATTTTCCGTTTACTGAGCCTTCGGCAGAAATGGATATTTCTTGTAATTTATGTGGCGGAAAAGGTTGTCCTTTCTGTAAATATACCGGATGGGTTGAGATTTTAGGTTGCGGTATGGTCGATCCGAATGTTTTAGATGCTTGCGGCATAGATAGTTCTGTATATTCCGGCTATGCTTTGGGTATGGGTATCGAGCGTATTACAAATCTGAAATATCAAGTAAAAGATTTGAGAATGTTTTCAGAAAATGATCAAAGATTCCTTCAACAATTTCAGGCGGCTCATTAGGTAAAAAGTTGCTGGTGAAATAAATTGTGCCTTTCTTCGTATTTTGAGAGATTGTACATAAAGAACAGTGCAGCGTATATATAATTGTAATCCGGTTATATATATGCTGTTTTTGTTGAGTGTAAGACCATGAAAATCATTTGTGCCTTCATAAATTAAGATAGCGGCTCTTTTTGTTTAATAAGTTCGATTTTTATTGTATATGAATTGGCCTGTTTCTTTTTTTTATATGTCGAACGTCTAATAAATGATTCGGATTTGTTTATTTGCCATAAAATTTAAATAATGTATAATGGCAACAGTAAAAGTAAAATTCCGACATTCTATTGTCGATGGCAAACAGGGAACGATTTATTATCAATTAACACATCGTTGTGAGTATCAGCAGATAACTACTGATATTTATTTATTTCCACACCAATGGGACGCTTCGGCTCAACGAGTAGTAGATTCGTTTGAAAACGCCGATTCTTTGCAAAAGCGTATAGACAATGATATTGTATATCTGGAACGTATTATCAAGCAATTTAAAAAGACGAGAGAAATATATACTGTTTATGATATTGTTCGGCAATATAGAAGTACGCAGGTGCTAACTTTTATGCAAGTACGTATTGACCGGCTATATCGTAATAAATATTGGGGAACAGCTCGTAATTATAGAAGTGCCCGCAACAGTTTTTCTCAATTTCTCAAAGGGCAAGATTTGCCGTTTGTCGCTATTACCGAAGATCTTATAGAAGAGTACAATGCTTTTCTTATTGATCGAGGTATAACCCGTAATTCCATATCGTTTTATATGAGAATTATGCGAGCAGTTTATAACAAAGCCGTTCGGCTTTGTTTAGTAGAGCAAACATATCCTTTTCAAAATGTTTATACTGGTATTGACCGTACATGTAAACGGGCGGTCAATGAAAATGTAATTTCCAGTTTAATGCGTCTTGACGTAAAGAATTCGAAGCCATTGGAAATGACACGCGATATGTTTCTTTTCAGTTTTTATGCGCGGGGGATGTCTTTTGTCGATATAGCTTATTTGCGCAAATCCGATATACAAAACGGTGTTATCTGTTATGATCGCAGTAAAACAGGTCAACGTCTTTCTATTAGGGTAGAACCTTGTATGCAAATAATTATCGATCGATATGCAGATAAAGTACGTCATTTGCCTTATGTATTTCCGGTATTGAAAACGGACAATAAGGAGATGGCTTATAAGCAGTATATAATAGCCATCAATTATTATAACCGGTTGTTGAAAAAGTTGTCGTGTATGATAGGATTAGAAAAAAAGTTATCATCTTACACATCTCGACATAGTTGGGCAACTGTGGCGCGGAATCGTAACGTGCCTGTTTCTGTCATTAGCGCAGGTATGGGACACACTTCTGAGCAGACTACACGAATTTATCTGTCGATGTTGGAAAATACGGTGATAGATAACGCAAATCGGGAAATTATAGCTTCATTAGAATAGTAATATTTCTTCGTAAGAAATCATATAAATTTTGAA
>JAFUKV010000253.1 GCA_017467745.1 Bacteroidaceae bacterium
TATCATTATGAAAATTTTTAATTCGTCAATTTCTAAAAAATTAGACGCTTACACAATAGAACATGAGCCTGTCAGTTCTTTCGAACTAATGGAACGGGCGGCTTCGGCTGTGGCATTCGAAATCATGTCTCGATGGAAACGAAACGTACCTATTATCGTATTTGCCGGACCGGGAAACAACGGCGGAGACGCATTAGCCGTATCTCGCATGTTAATTGAAGAGGGATACAAACCGGAAATATTTCTATTCAATACATCCGAAAAATTAAGTCCCGATTGCCAAAAAAATAAATTACGCCTAACGGCAATGCCAGACTGCCGTTTTACAGAAATAACCAATCAATTTATCCCGCCGAAACTATCGGACGATATGTTGATTATCGACGGACTGTTCGGTTCGGGATTACATTCGCCCCTCACGTCGGGATACGCGGCATTGGTACAACTCATCAACAGCTATAATGCAACAGTGATATCAATAGACCTGCCTTCCGGCTTGTTCGGAGAAGATAACCGCCAAAATAATAACCGTAACATTATCGCTGCCGATTACACATTCACATTTCAATTTCCGAAATTATCGTTTTTGATGTCAGAAAACGAACGTTTCACCGGGAAATGGAAAGTTTTAGATATCGGTTTACATCCGGACGCTTTGGCGCAAACCCCGTCTCCTTATTATTTCGTAGAACCGGAAGACGCCGCCCGCTTATTAAAAAAACGGAGTAAATTCGCATCAAAAAGAGACATGGGGCATTCGTTACTAATAGCCGGAAGCTACGGCATGATGGGCGCCGCCGTATTAGCGGCAAAAGCGAGTCTGCATAGTGGAGCAGGTTTAGCATCGGTACATGCTCCTCGCTGCGGCTATTCGGTTTTGCAATCGTCCGTGCCCGAAGCGCTCTTCTGTCCGGACAAGAGCGATACGCATTTCTCGTCTCTACAAATACAACAACGCTATAATGCAATAGGTATAGGTCCGGGGTTGGGACACCATATAGAAACTGCATCCGCATTTAAAAACTTGATACCACAGCTAAAACGTCCATGCGTTATAGATGCTGATGCGCTGAATTTAATAGCCGAATCGCCGGAAATTTTAGATACTTTACCTCCGTACAGTATATTAACGCCGCATACCGGAGAATTCGACAGGCTTTTCGGAAAATGCGAAAACTCCTATGAAAGAGTATTCAAAGCAAAAGACGAAGCGAAAAAAAGAAATTTAATTATTGTCTTAAAGGGAGCTTACACTGCCACCATATTGCCCAAAGGTGAAATATATTTTAACTCGACCGGCAATGCCGGAATGGCGACCGCCGGCAGCGGAGATGTTTTGACAGGAGTCATAACCGGGCTTCTATCACAAGGTTATCTCCCGGCAGAAGCCGCTGTGTTAGGGGTATGTCTGCACGGATTAGCCGGCGATTTGGCAGCAGCGACCGAATCGGAGGCATACATAACCGCCGGCGACATTATCGCCCATTTAGGTAAAGCCCGGCTACAATTAGAACGACTTTAACTCTCGATACAAACAACAGATTTAATTTTGACAGTATTTTTAAACTTATTGTTTGTTAGAGAATAAAGTATATCTTTGCATACAAGTCTTAAAGATTATTTTTACACTAAAATCAAAAACGAATGAGAACATTGTTTCTTTCACTTTGTATGGCGTGCGCTTTCGGAAGTTTTGCGCAAGAAACGACAAAACTTACAGCAGCTAAACACAATAAATTCGGATTGATATATTCACTGCCGCGTACTCAAATAGAAATAAACGCCTTAGTTACCAGAACAACGGTCAAGGCCGGGCCATTCTACAAATACGCAGAACGCTTCTTAGGTACACCGGCCACAATCACCCAAAACGCAGAGACATATACACTCGACAAAATTCAAGTATTCACACAAGGAGTTCCCGATAAAGAACAACAATACTTAGTCCAATTTAAATCGGGTTCTACTCCGTTTATTTGTTTAAATAAAGAAAATGTTATATTATCGGTAAACACCGATCCCGTCTCCGAAGAAAAACCGGAACCGCTTACTGCACAGCCCAAAACATACTCGTTAGAAGGTAACAGTTATTACTCTGTTTTTTCCGAAGATTTGTTATTGGCTGGATCTACGGCAAAAATGGCGGAAGAAGCGGCAAAACAATTATACCATATACGAGAATCGAGAATTAACTTAATTACCGGCGATGTAGACCAGATGCCCGCCGACGGAGAATCATACAAATTGATTATCAAACAACTCGATCAACAAGAACAGGCATTAGTAGCGCTGTTTATGGGAACAACAGAAACAGAACAATACGTAAAAAAATTCAGGATAACGCCTTCTGGTGATTTAACCGACGAAATAGCTTTCCGTTTTTCTACAAAACGAGGCATCGTTAGCAAAGACGATTTAGGCGGCAACCCCGTATATTTGAATCTTAAAATTACCGAACGGGGAGAATTACCCGTTGATCCGAAAGGAAAACCGATGCCGTTACCCAAAAAAGGATTGGTGTACTGCATACCGGGCTATGCTGATATAAGTTTGAAATTAAATGGAAAAGAATTATTCAACGAAAATTTCCAAATAGCGCAGTTCGGAGTACAATATGCCTTAGATCCGTCTATGTTCGATGCGAAAAAGGGTGCTGCGCAAGTAACATTCTACCCTCAGACGGGTGCTATACGCGAAATCAAACAATAGACTTTTACAAAAAAAGAACAGGCTATTTATCTTCCATTACTCACGATAAATAGCCTGTTCTTTTTGTCTTTTACCATTATTGCTGTATTACAACCGTTGTATCGGATAACGTAACCGAAACGGAATCAGGAGAAATCGAATCGACCCGAACAGACCCGTAATCAATTACAATAGCGGAAGAATCGCCCATTCCCGTTACAGAAGAATCCGCGTTTTTACTGTTACATGAAGCAAAAGCCAATACAGACATAAAAGCTGCAAAGAAGACCCAATTTTTCATCTTATTTCAATTTTTAAATCATAAAACAATAGGATTTTCCGACGAAAGAAAACCCATTTTTTTTATAACAATACGGGTATAGCTCTTGTTCACTACCTTCCAAACGCAAAAAGATGAAATTTATATATTACAGTTCAAACCGGATAAAATTATTTTACGGCAAAAAAATGACGGACTAACGGTCGAACAACCAAAACACCGGCTATTAATCCGGCCGTCGCCCCCAAAACATTAGCTCCGAAATCGAACCAATCACCCGAACGGGTATCAGTGCAGAAACTTTGCAACAACTCCATAATACCTCCGAAACATACCGCACAGACCCAACCTGCCAACAAAATACTCTTTCGGCCACCATGTAATAAAGGAGAACGATATGTATCGAAACTGTATATCCCCATCAATCCTCCATACATACAAAAATGAGCGATTTTATCCAAATAAGGAAGATCTACCTTAGGCATCTCCTCAGACGAGGATAAAGACAAAAATAAAATTGCTCCTATCACCATAAAAGTCGGAATAAATTGCACAATGACTTTCAAAAATTTCATTTTCTATTTCTTTATCTATTTTTTATAACTAACAATAAAAGGATACTTTACGTTTACCAACCACAAAGATAAATCAATATTTTGACCGAAAAGATTTCATAGTATATCTAACAATGAAATTTTTCAACCTAAAAACGTTCTATTTATACGATTTTCTTATTTTTATTTATTCAAAATCTCTTACTTTTGCACGATTGAGTAAAGACAACATTATTATGAGTAACCGAACAACTTTCGCCACTAAATTAGGCGTTATCGCCGCCACAGTAGGATCTGCCGTAGGATTGGGCAATATTTGGAGATTCCCTTACGAAACAGGTCAAAACGGTGGAGCGGCATTCCTATTAGTTTACCTCATTTGCGTATTCGTTATCGGAGTTCCGGTTATGATAGCCGAGTTTACCATCGGAAGAAAAGCGAAAGCAAATGCAAACAAAGCTTATAAAATTTTGTCTCCGGGCACTCATTGGAATATTACCGGCATTATGGGCATCTTCGCTTCTATTTTCATTTTAGGGTTTTATAGCGTTATTGCAGGTTGGACATTAGAATATGTTTTTCAAGCATTAACAAACGGACTGGCGGGAAAAAGCGCATCCGATTTTCAACAAGCCTTTACCGGATTTTCATCAGACACTTTCCGCCCGCTTATGTGGATATTCTTATTTTTGGCCATTAACTATTTTATCGTTTCCAGAGGCGTAAAAGACGGAATAGAAAAAGCCTCGAATATCTTAACACCCTTACTATTCGTAATACTTATCGTATTTTGTATTCGCTCGCTATTTTTGCCGGGAGCCGGCGAAGGCTTGAAATTTCTTTTTCACCCCGATTTTTCAAAAATAGATTCCGGCGTAATTTTGCGGGCAATGGGACAAGCGTTTTTTTCTCTTTCTTTGGGAATGGGGACACTCACTACATACGCCTCTTACTTTTCTGATAAAACGAACCTGAGTAAAACAGCAGTTACCGTAGGTATCCTCGATACAGTAGTAGCTATATTAGCAGGCGTTTTAATTTTTCCGGCAGCATTCTCATTTGGCATCGACCCTTCACAAGGTCCGGAATTAGTATTTATCACATTACCCAATATATTTCAACATTTACCGGGAAGCTATTTTTGGTCGGTACTGTTTTTTGTACTTTTGTCTGTGGCCGCTCTCACATCCACTATTTCGCTATGCGAGGTTGGTGTTGCTTACCTACACGAAGAGTTAGGTATTACACGTAAAAAAGCTACTCGGATATTAATTGTTGTCTGTATTATTTCCAGCACGCTTTGTTCTCTTTCTTTCGGAGTATTAAAAGATTTCAAAATATTCGGCCTTACTATATTCAACTTCTGCGATTTCTCGGCATCGAACATTCTTCTGCCCTTAGGCGGTTTATTGATAGCAATATATGTAGGCTGGAAACTGAACAAAAAGTTAGTACTTGATGAAGTTTCCAACCGGCAAACTTTAAATGTAAGATTCTTTAAAATATTGTTATTCTGCATCCGGTATGTAGCGCCTATTGCCATTACGCTAATCTTCCTGTCCGGATTAGGGCTGTTTTAAAAATATGCAAAACGATTTTTTCTATTTTTCAAGAGGACAAAGAAAAGCCGTTATCGTTCTTATCGCTTTAATTGTTGTTTTGACAGGACTTCTTTTTTGGAAAGATAAATATATTCAAAATTCCAAACCAGAAGAGATTCTTGTATATAAACAAGAAACAGAATCTTTCTTACAGCAATTAAAAACCGACAGTATAAAAAGCAGAACACGAACCTCCTCACCGAAAAAGAAACAGGATATACAAACAACCGGAAAAGCAAGACAAAAGATAATTTTACAGAAAGACACGATGTATCAAATAGAATCTGTACCCCGCCTAAAAGAATAAAATATACACGAGAATGGAGCAGTTTTAAATAAAAAACGTATCTTCGTATATTCTTATTATGTAGAAAATAATGCAAATCGTAACAAGAAAAAAGCGCCCTACTCTTAATTTGAAAGGTACATTGATAGATCTTTCTACTCCATTAGTGATGGGCATATTGAACGTTACATCCGATTCGTTTTACGCAAACAGCCGTTATCAAGAAAAAGAGGCTATTATTGAACGTGCTCGACAAAACATAAACGAAGGTGTCTGCATTATCGACGTAGGAGCCTACTCTTCACGTCCGCAAGCAAAAGACATTCCCGAACAAAAGGAGATGCGCCGTCTTGATATGGCGTTATCTGCCATACGCGAAAATTTTCCTCATGCTTATTTGTCTGTCGACACTTTCCGCGCTTCTGTCGCCCGTATGTGTATTGAGAACTACGGCGTAGAAATTATCAACGATATTTCCGGAGGAGAGCTGGATAAAGAAATGTTTGCAACCATTGCCGAAAAAAATGTCGCTTATATATTGATGCACATGCGCGGCACGCCTCAAAACATGATGCAGCATACCGAATACGACGATCTTATCGCCGATATGTTGCAATACTTCGCTCAAAAAACAGAGCAATTACGATTGGCCGGCGTATGCGACATTATTATAGATACGGGATTCGGTTTCAGTAAAACTCTCGACGATAACTACCGCTTGATGAACGCTCTTCATAATTTCACGGTATTTGATATGCCTATACTGACAGGCATATCGAGAAAATCCATGATATATAAACTCTTAGAAACAGATCCGGAACACAGCATGAACGGGACGTCCGTATTAAATACCTTAGCCTTATTGGGAGGAACGGATATTTTACGAGTACATGATGTAAAAGAGGCCGTAGAAACGGTAAAGTTGGTAACTAAAACATTAATGGAATAATATATATGCATGACTTTGGAATAAAAGACGCTATCGACATATTTTTAGTCGCTTTGCTGCTATACAATATGTTCAAGCTGATGAAAGAATCGGGGAATATTAACATTTTCACCGGAATACTCTCATTCATAGGCGTATGGATTATCGTTACGCAGATACTCGACATGAAACTGATGGGAGCCATCATGGACAAAATCATTAGCGTAGGTATGGTTGTCCTTGTTATTTTATTCCAAGACGAAATCCGGCGTTTCTTAGTCGAATTAGGCTCGCACAAACGATGGCGTTTTTTCTTGAAACACTTTACTCCCCAGAAAGACTCATCCGGTGAAAAAAGTTACATTGTACCACTGACCTTAGCATGCGTCAACATGGCTAAAAAGAAAGTAGGAGCCTTAATCGTTCTGCAAGGAGATATCGCACTGACAAATATAGAACGTTCAGGCGAAATCATAAACGCCGATATCAGCTCTCGCCTAATTGAAAATATTTTTTTCAAGAACAGTCCTTTACACGACGGCGCCATGATTATAGCCAACAGCCGGATAGTAGCTGCCGGATGTATTTTACCGGTAGCCCACGATCACGATATTCCCAAAGAATTAGGGTTACGTCATCGCTCGGCATTAGGCATATCCCATGAATCAGACGCAAAAGCGATAGTAGTATCAGAAGAAACCGGAAATATTTCTGTCGCTTACAAAGGCAAACTCCACATAAAACTAACCCCCAAAGAACTGGAAGATTTTATTTCTGAAAGTGCTGTCTCCTAACACTATTCATATTTAAAATTGAGAGAAAGGTTTCATATGTATATGGAACCTTTTTTATTTACCCTCACCTTTCTTTTTTTATATTTTTAACCTATTTCGCTAAAATAAGGTCGTAAAAGAACAAACCCTATTATGCTGTTGTTTGAAATATGGCAATGAAACACGCCTCGCAATGAATGGCCAGATGTGTTTCTCCATTTGTTCGTATAATTCAGGGTTACTAACTTTTAAACTTTATTTATACATGAAGCTAATCAAATTCAAATCGAGATGGAGGTCTATCCCGATTCTTATAACAGGATTGTGCCTATGCCTAAACACTTATGCACAAACAATAGCCGTACACGGTACAATAACCGACGCCACTACGGGAGAAACAGTTGTTGGAGCCAGTGTCGTAATTAAAGGTACGAGTAAAGGAGTCATTTCCGATATAGACGGAAAATACAACATCGAAATAGATGCCAATGCCACATTACAATTTTCATTTATCGGATACGCAACCCAAGATATTCCGGTAAACGGACGTAAAACAATCAATGTAGCTTTACGAGAAGATGACACTATGTTGGACGAAATTGTCACCATCGGGTACGGTACTGTAAAAAAAGACGATGCTACCGGTTCCGTAACCGTTATTACTCCAAATGAAATAGCGCAAGGTTTGGCTACTTCTCCCCAAGATTTGCTGGTAGGCAAATCGCCCGGTGTAGTAGTTACTACAAACGGAGGCGAACCGGGCGGAGCTGCGAATATTCGGATTCGCGGAGGGTCTTCGCTAAATGCCACGAACGATCCGTTAATCGTTATCGACGGAGTTCCGGTAGACAATACGGGCGTTACCGGGATGTCTAATCCTTTAAGCATGATTTCACCCGACAACATCGAAACATTTACCATTTTAAAAGACGCATCGGCAACAGCTATCTACGGATCGCGCGCATCGAACGGTGTTATTATCATCACCACTAAAAAAGGTTCAAAAGGGGCTCCTCAAATCAATTTCAACGCAACGGCTACCGTCAGCACACCGAGAAATACGGTAGACGTTATGGATGCCGGACAATTCAAAAATATTGTTGCCCAACAATTAGGCGAAAGTTCACAGGCCTACGGATTATTAGGTACTCACAATACAAATTGGCAGGACGAAATTCTGCGCACAACCGTAAGTTCAGACTATAACCTCAGTGTCGGAGGAACATATAAATGGCTACCTTATCGGGTAGCAGCTTCCTATACCGACCAAAACGGTATTTTAAAAACATCAGCTATGGACCGTACTACGGCTTCAATTTCATTAACACCGAAGTTTTTCGACAATACGCTTAGTGTAACAGCAAACGTAAAAGGATTATATACTTACAGTCGATTTGCAGATATGTCGGCATTGGGTAATGCCATAAGTTTCGACCCGAGCCAATCCGTATACACCGAAGGACAAGAAATAGGCAACGGATATTTTATGTGGCTGAAACCGGGAACGGATTTTCCGATAGACATCGCTCCCGTCAATCCGGTATCTCTGTTAAACCAAAAAACAATGAAAGCCGATGTGTACAGAAGTGTAGGCAACCTGCAACTGGATTACAACATACCTTTTATACCCGGTATGCGAGCAAACCTGAATTTGGGTTACGACGTATCGAAAAGTACTCAGAAAAATACCATTTTCGCCAATTCGCCGCAATCGTATAAAGAAAACGACAAAACAGGTAAAGAACAGGTAGAGACTCTACGACAATTAAAACGCAATCAATTGCTGGATTTTTACCTCAACTACATAAAAGAGGTTCCCTCTATCGATAGCCGTTTCGATGTCATGGGAGGTTACTCTTGGCAAAAATTTTATAGAGACGGAAGCACCGAAACCATATTACAACCGGACAATACCCGATGGTTTTATTCCAATTACGCTGATCATCTGCAATTGCTGTCATTCTTCGGGCGATTAAATTACAGTTTAAAAGAAACCTATCTGCTCACATTCACCATGCGCGGCGATGCTACATCCCGGTTTTCCAAAGACAACCGATGGGGAGCATTTCCGTCTGTGGCGTTAGGATGGAAACTAATAAACGAATCTTTCATGGAATCGCTTCGCCCGACACTATCTGATATGAAACTCCGGCTCGGATACGGATTAACCGGACAACAAGATATAGGCGACCGCTATTTCCCCTACATGCCTTTGTACGCTTTGGGGTATCCCACCGCCCAGTACCCGTTTGGTGATTATTATTATAACACGCTGAGAGCTTCGGGATATGATCCGAACATTAAATGGGAAGAAACTTCCACTTACAACATCGGATTAGACTTCGGATTCCTGAACGGACGTATTAACGGAGCTTTCGATTATTACTACCGTAAAACGAAAGACTTAATAAGCCTTATACCGGTACCGGCAGGTTCTAACCTGACAAATGAAATTTATACCAATATAGGAAGTCTACGCAACGAAGGGATAGAATTTACCCTTAACGCAAAACCGATATCTACGAAAGATTGGTTTTGGGATATAACTTATAACATCGCCTATAACTCGAATAAGATAACAAAATTGAATCAGAGTAATGATCCCGATTACTACATCCCCGTAGGAGGTATCGGAGGAGGAACGGGCAATACCGTACAAGCCCACAAAGTAGGTCACTCCGCTTATAGTTTCCTTCTTTACGAACAGGTATATGATGCTGACGGCAAACCGATAGAAGGACTATATGTCGACCAAAACGGCGATGGCACAATAGACCAAGCAGATTTACGTCTGCACAAAAGCAGAGATCCGAAAGTCGTCATGAGCCTTACCTCTCGATTAGAGTATAAAAAATTCGATTTCAGCTTTACGTTACGTGCCAATCTCGGAAATTACGTGTACGACAACGTACTCTCGCAAAATTCGAGTTACTCGGGCATTTACACCAGTGCCGGTTACTTAAACAATCTAATGACACGCGGTACAAAATTCAAAAACGTAAATTACATGTCTGATTACTATTTGCGTAATGCCAGTTTTTTACGCTGCGATAATATCACGCTGGGATATACATGGGAAAACTTATGGAAAGACAAACTCAAACTCCGTTTATACGGAGCTGTTCAAAACCCGTTTGTTATTACCAAATATAAAGGACTTGATCCGGAAGTATTTTCCGGCATAGACAACAACGTCTATCCCCGACCCGTGAACTGTTTATTAGGAGTTATCATTTCTTACTAATTTAAAATTACAATACGATGAGAAAATCTATACATACAATTTTTTTCACGGGATGTGTAGCCTTGATACTCTCTTTGTCTTCATGTATAGGCGACTTAGACCTGAAACCGATAGACGAAAACGTAATACAACCGGATGACTTCGCTAAACATCCGGAATATTACGAACAATTCTTGGCTAAATTATACGCCGGATTAGCCGTATCCGGACAAGAAGGCCCTGCCGGGCGTCCCGATATAGAAGGTTTCGATGAAGGTATGGCGCAATACCTCCGTTCATATTGGAATCTGCAAGAATTACCTACCGACGAAGCTCTGCTGGGCTGGAATGATGCCGGAGTACCCGAACTGAGTACCATAAATTGGTCTTCTTCCAACGGATTCATTTATGTAATGTACAGCCGCATTTACTTTCAGATTTCGCAATGCAACGAATTTCTGCGCATTACCACCAGCGATCGTATTGCAGCCAACAATATCCCTTCTGAAATAGCCGAACTTATTCCGGGTTATCGTGCAGAAGCCCGTATGCTACGCGCCCTATCTTACTGGCATGCCATCGACATGTTCGGGTCCGTACCTCTGGTTACCGAAGATAACGCTATTATGGAAACTCCCAGTCAAAAATCGAGAGCGGAAATTTTTCAGTTTATTTTAGACGAGCTGGCAGAAATAGAAGAATCCATTCCGCTAAATCCCGTTTACGGTAAAGTAGGTAGAGGCGCATTATGGATGCTACGGGCTAAACTTTACCTGAACGCCGAAGTGTACATCGGCACACCCATGTACAGTCAATGTGCAGAAACCTGTTCGCAGATTATCAGTAAATACGGTACAGGCAGCGCATACGGCTTAGCCGATGAATATAAATTTTTATTCTGCGCCGATAATGATCGCTACGCAAGAGGCGGAAGCAGAGGCGAAATTCTGATGGTAGTTCCTTATGATAAAGACCATACCCGAACATACGGAGGTACACTATATCTCACAACCGGAGCCTATGGAGGTGAAATAAACGCCTCAAACTACGGCTTAAACGGAGCATGGGCAGGTCCGAGAGCGACATCGCAATTAGCCCGGATTTTCGAACAAGGAGATAAAAGAGCCGCATTCTTTACAAATGGTACTTCCATAGAGAATACCGATTTAAGTAACTATCAGGATGGTTATTCTGTGGTAAAATATACGAACCTGCTATCGACCGATTGGGAAAATACAGGAGGAAGAAAAGAGGCTTATCCCGATACAGATTACCCGATTTTCCGTTTGGCCGATACCTACTTGATGTATGCTGAATGTGCATATAGAGGAGCTGCCGACCAAGAGTTAGCCCGTACCTATATGAATTACCTCCGTCAACGTGCCGGAGTAACACAATATGCCTCTATTACAGACATTACGTTAGATGAAATATTGAACGAACGTATGCGTGAATTATATTGGGAGGGACATCGCCGTTCAGACTTGATACGATTCGAGAAATTCACTTCGGCCGATTATCTCTGGGCTTGGAAAGGCGGCGTATTGACAGGAAAATCTATCGATACGAAATATCGCCTCTACCCTATTCCCGCAAAAGAAATTGCCGCGAATCCGAGTATAAAACAAAATTTTGGATATAAATAAAATACTGTTATCAACAATGAAACATCTGAAAAAATATATATTCTTACTGCTTTCTATCGTTTTATGGGGAGCATGTAGCGACGACGATTCTCCGGTTTACAACTTTCAAGCAGCTCCGGAATTAGAGCCGTTAGTCAGCCCGGCATTTGTATTGAACGAAAGTTCTCAAAATTTCATTGCCGAGACTTTTTCTTGGACAAAAGGCAACTACGGCTTCCAAGCCGCCCCTCTCTATATTCTGGAAGTAGATAACGATAAAGAGTTTCCCGACCCTATTATATTAGGAGAATCTACCCGACCATACGTTCCCGTATATGTAGGAAAGATGAACACCGCCGCTCTCATATTAGGTGCGGAAGCCGGTTCCGCCCACAATTTATACGCCCGGATACAAGCTCAACTAACTCCCGACGTATCGGTTTACTCCGATCCCATCGACTTTACCGTAACCCCTTACGCCAGCGTTATAGAATACCCTACGCTTTACGTTCCGGGCTCTTATCAAGGATGGGACATCGCTAATGCGCCGGTACTTACCTCCACCCGCATGAATAATAAGTACGAAGGGTATTTGAACCTTGTAATGGAGAACAATCCGAACGATGCCGTTGCCTTTAAACTTACAACAAAACCGGCATGGGGACAAGGTATCGAATACGGAGCCGGAAGCGGACCGGGAAAATTAGCTGAAAAAGGCGGGGACATATCTATCTCTCCTCAGGGATATTATCTGTTAAAAGTAGATTTGAACACGCTAACTTATACAGCTACAAAAATCAATACTGTCTCTATCTACGGTTCGGCAACAGGAGAACCCTCTGCCGATATAATGCTCACCCCTACTCCTTCCGGAACATGGACAAGCACAGCAACTCTTCAAGCAGGGAGCTTCCATTTCAGAATAAACCAATCTGAGGATATCCGATATAGCGATACAAATAATGACGGAATTATAGAAAATCAATCGTCTGCCGAAATTCCGATACCGCAAGCCGGAGAATATACCATTACCCTATCGTTAGATAAGGCCCCATACAGTTATCAACTCACACCAGTAAGTCTCTGATGTTTCTATCGTTAAAAAGTTGCCGTTTTAATAGCGGCAACTTTTTTATTATCGAAAAACAGAACAATCCACGAAAGCATAGCCCAAATCGGCCAAACCTACATTTATCATTTTATCGGATATTTCTTATTTTCATAATATTTTTATTACTTTTGATTTTGGTAATTGTATAATTACTTATGATATAAATTTGGAATATCTCGGATATGAACTCGCATAAACTCAGCAACTTTTATCTCAAAGACACCTCTTTCGCCAATTTAATGCAAAAACGCATTTTCAATGTATTGCTTATAGCCAGCCGTTATGATACGTTTATTTTAGAAGACGACGGACGGGTAGACGAGCAGATTTTTATGGAATACGCTTCGCTCAATCTTAGATATCCACCCCGTTTTACTCAGGTTAATACCCACAAAGAGGCTTTTGATGAGCTTGCTTCAAAACGGTTCGATTTGGTTATTTCCATGCCGGGCATCGACAACAGCGATCACTTTGAACAGGCCAAAGAGATAAAAAGAATGTATCCGGACATTCCCATTGTTATACTAACGCCCTTTTCCCGCGAAGTATCGCAACGAATAGCTAACGAAGATTTAAGCGCTATCGATTATGTTTTCAGTTGGCTGGGGAACGCCGATTTATTGCTGGCAATTATCAAATTGCTGGAAGATAAAATGAACGTAGAAGAAGATGTAAATTCGGTAGGCGTACAGGTAATTTTGTTCGTTGAAGATTCTATCCGCTTTTATTCGTCTATCCTTCCACATTTGTATAAATTCGTTTTACAGCAATCGCAAATATTTTCTACCGAAGCGCTTAACGAGCACGAACGGATGTTGCGTATGCGGGGGCGCCCGAAAATTCTAATGGCAAGAAGTTATGAAGAAGCTATCAAAATATTCGACAAATATCAGAACAACCTCTTAGGTATTGTTTCGGATATCAGTTTCATGCGAAACGGAGAAAAAGATAAACTTGCCGGCGTAGAGTTTTGCTCTTATGTACGCGAAAAAGATCAATCATTACCTATCATATTAGATTCGTCCGAAGAAAAGAACCATTGTTACGCATCAAAATTGAACGCTTCTTTCTTAGACAAAAACTCTAAAAAATTTCCGGTCGACTTACGAAAAACTATTTTACGAAATTTCGGATTCGGCGATTTCGAGTTCCTCAATCCGGCAACAGGAGAGGTCATAGCCAAAATACGAAACCTGAAAGATCTGCAAAACATTATATTTACTATTCCGGCAGACTCGCTGTTATATCACGGGCAGCGTAATCATATATCTCGATGGTTGTATTCGCGCGCCATGTTCCCGCTTGCGGAAATTATCCGGCAATGGAAATTTGACGATAAAACGAATATAAGCGAAGCCCGACAGATGATATTTGACGCTATCGTGCAATACCGTAAGATGAAAAATAGAGGTATCGTAGCGGTTTTCGAACGTGATAGATTCGATAAATATTCAAACTTCGCCCGCATCGGACAAGGGTCTCTGGGAGGTAAGGGGCGCGGTTTAGCTTTTATAGACTCTCTCATTAAACGGCATCAGGTATTGGACGATTTTGAAAACGTATGCGTTACCATACCCAAAACGGTTGTCCTGTGTACAGATGTATTCGATGAATTCATGGAGACTAATAATCTCTATCAAATAGCTCTTTCGGATATACCGGACGAGCAGATTTTACATTACTTTTTACGGGCAAAATTACCCGATAAACTAATCGGCGATTTTCTTGCGTTTTTCGATGCGGTGAAATGCCCCATCGCCATCCGGTCGTCCAGCCTGTTGGAAGACTCCCACTATCAGCCGTTTGCGGGAATCTACTCTACATACATGATTCCGTATAGCGATGACAAATACGAAATGCTGCGTATGTTGAGCGACTCTATCAAAGCCGTGTACGCTTCGGTATTTTATGCTGATAGCAAGGCTTATATGGTGGCAACCTCAAACATTATAGACCAAGAAAAAATGGCTATTATCCTACAAGAAGTTGTCGGTAAGCAATATGACGGACGCTACTATCCGTCTTTCTCGGGAGTAGCCCGGTCTCTCAATTATTACCCCATTAACGACGAACAGCCCGAAGACGGTATTGCCGATGTAGCCGTAGGGTTAGGAAAATACATTGTTGATGGAGGCCGAAGCCTGCGATTCTCACCCAAGCATCCGCATAACATATTGCAGACAAGCACGCTCGATTTAGCTCTGCAAGATACGCAAACCCGTTTCTACGCACTGGAAACGAAAGCCCTTGAAAAACCTTTCTCGGTAGACGACAGTTTTAATCTGCTGAAACTTCGTATACATGAAGCCGAAAAGGATAACTCTTTACGATTGATGGTATCGACATTCGACCCTTATGAGCAAATCATGAGAGACGGCTATTATGAAGGCGGACGTAAAGTGGTTACTTTTGCAAATATATTGCAACATGACCTTTTCCCGTTAGCGGAATTATTGCAAAAAATGCTGAAATTCGGAGCGGAAGAAATGGGTCGTCATGTCGAAATCGAATTCGCTGCCAACCTTCCGGACGAAACAAATAAACGGGGAGTTATATACTGGCTGCAAATCAGACCGATAGTAGATACAAAAGAGATGATAGACGACAATATCGTAGACATAGACGAAACCGATGTTTTTCTAAAATCAAACTCTGCCTTAGGACATGGCATTATGAATAACATGCGCCATGTAGTTTACGTAAAACCCGAAAGTTTTTCTTCATCAAAGAATATATTGATTGCACGCGAAATTGAAAAAATAAATCGTAACTTTGTAGAACGTGGAGAAAATTATATTTTAGTCGGTCCGGGTAGATGGGGTTCAAGCGATACTGCATTAGGTATCCCCGTAAAATGGCCTCATATATCGAATGCGAGGTTGATTGTTGAATCTTCTTTATCGGATTATCGCATCGACCCAAGTCAGGGGACGCACTTTTTCCAGAACCTAACATCGTTCGGAGTAGGATATTTCTCCATCAATCCGTTTTTACATGACGGTATCTACGATATAGACTATTTAAACAGTTTACCTGCCGAACAAGAGTCAGAATCGGTACGAGTAGTGGTTTTCGATGAACCTGTAACAGTAAAAATAAACGGCAAAAAAAATATCGGGGTTGTATTAAAACCTCAACAATAACGATTATTATAAACAACCGGTATGAATTGGAATTTTTTAAAACATCTGTATACGCCCCCGACAGAAACAAAAGCAGAAGAACAACCGTCAACAAAAACACAAGCGGAAATAATAGAAAAACAAACACCGCCCAGTCGTACCGAACAGGAAACTACACATCCTGAGTATCTTTCGAAATTGTTGATAAAATGTACGCCCAATCCGTTACTTGATAAAATTACACAACTTATTAACAGCAGTATTCCCGAATTTTTACGGCAATGTATTGATGAGGAAACAGAGAAAAAACTAATTTATAACCATCTGAAAGAACCGTTTACCGATTATATTCATCTAATTGCCGAACAAGTAAAAACAGATATTCAGTCCGAAGCAAGAGACGAAATAAATAAA
>JAFUKV010000254.1 GCA_017467745.1 Bacteroidaceae bacterium
ATTAATTGTGAAAATTTTTTTTGAAATCATAGCCGGAGGGTATCTGGAAGACCCTTAAATCAAATTCGGGTATAATGGCTAATACATGGTCTATTACGTTTGCCAATATTTTTTCGTAATCTACCCATGTGGTTACAGCAGAAAAAAAGTATAACTCTACGGGCAATCCCATTTCTGACGAAGGCAGATAACGCACCATACAAAACATCTTGGGATTCAGATCGGGCAACCGTTTCAGATAATTGGTCATATATGTTCGAAATATTCCCAGATTTGTCTGCCTGAGACCGTTTACAGATATGCTGTCGTCTATATGCTGTTGTTCATTATATGTATTGACTGCTTGTTCCGTTTGTTCGATATACTCTTTCAGATGCTCTATTTTCTTGTATTTTTCAAGCATTTCGGGCGTACAGAAACGAACGCTGGTCATGTCTATGTTAATAGAACGTTTTATTCTTCTGCCTCCCGAATCGAACATGCCTCTCCAATTTTGGAATGAGTCGCTTGTCAGCACATATGGAGGAAGAGTAGTTATCGTATTGTCCCAGTTGCGTACTTTAACCGTATTCAGTGTAATTTCTACTACGCATCCGTCGGCTCCGTATTTGGGTACGGTAATCCAATCGCCGATGCGGAGCATATTGTTGGCAGACAACATAATTCCCGACACGAATCCTAAAATACTGTCTCTGAAAACCAGCATTAAAATTGTGGCGGAAGCCCCTAATCCGACAATCAATTTATCGAAAGTGCGATCTATCAGAATGCCGATTATCAAAATGCCGCCGATAAAAAATAATATGATTTGAGCAGTTTGTAGCAGTCCTTTCAAAGGACGGTCTCGATACATCTCTTTTTCATTGTAAATATGGTAAACCGAAATAAACAATGAATTTACAAACCGCAAGATGGAAGCAACAACATAAATTTGGCATAATTTCAGTAAAAAAGATAAGAATGCCGCCGATTCTGTCTCTAAAAAAATGGGAATCAATAAATAGATTAGTACGGGAGCGACAATACGAGTGAGGTTCTTTAAGACTTTGCGATCGAACAGTATGTCGTCCCACGTAGCCTTTGTCCGTTTTACTAAATGGCCGACTATTTGCAATATGACAACTCTGCAAATGTAATCGACCAGTAGGGCGACAAGAACAATACCTCCTAAAATAACATATTGATCTATATTGGCTACCATGTCTTGATTTAAGCCGATCAGTTTAAGCCAATCGTCAATGTTTCTTTCAATAGTTTTTATCATCTTCGATACTTATCAGTATAAAAAATAAACTTACAACATCATTTTTTCAGATTGGGCAACTCTAAGCCGTAATTTTTTATTTTATTTTCTTTTTTCAGTAATAAGGCCGTTAGCAAAGCTCCTATGGAAAGAACAGAAAATAGTATCATAGGTAAAGTATAGTTATATAACTTTAATCCTCCGGAAGTATATTCAACGCAATAATGTTCCAATATCCATCCTATAAGGTAAGGAACGGTCATTAATCCGATGTTTTGAATATAAAAAATCAATCCGTATGCCGTGCCCAATTGTTTTTCCGGAACAATTACCGCAACAGCCGGCCATAAAGCCGAAGGCAGCATAGAGAAACCTATTCCCAATAGAATCATCAGAAATACGGCCAGCCACCAACTGTTCAAAAAAGGAACCGCCAGAAGAGCATGTACGGTAAGTACAATACCTGCTCCGGCCAACATAATATCTGTACCGCGTCCTTTTCTGTCGTATAGATTCCCGAAAATAGGAGTTAATATCATTGTCCCGAAAGGCAGCAGTCCGCTAATTATTCCGGCTAAATCTTCATCCACACCAAACTTGTTGACCATTAAATCGGAAGCATATTTTAGAAAAGGGAAAATACTTGAATAAAATAAAAGGCAAAGGAATGTTATCAACCAGAATCCCCGATTTGAAACAATCGCTTTTACATCGTCCCAACGAAATATCTCGTCTTCAAATGAGAGATTATCGTCTAATTGTTTGTCTAATCGTTTGTCGTAGTACGAATAGATAAAATAAGCGATGAATCCTATGCTTACTAAAACCGTTCCTAATAAAACGGATATAGATACGGACGAAAAATATTCGGCAACCGGAACAGATACCGCTAATGCCAATATTGTACCTACTCGCGCCAAAGCGAGTTGCAAGCCCATAGCCAAAGCAAGTTCTTTTCCTTTAAACCATTTTACGATGGTTTTGGTGACGGTAATTCCCGCAACTTCGGCTCCTACCCCGAAAATGGCGTACCCCACAGCAGCATAAAAAACCGAAGGTTTAAAGCCTAAGATTTGCGTTTCATCAAATACATTCGATACAGCCCAATATTTTATCAATGCGCCTATTACCATCATTCCGGTAGCCATTTTTCCTGTTAATCGTATGCCGAACCGATCTAATATGATACCGCCGAACAGAAGCATTAAAAGAAATACGTTAAACCAGCCATAAGCGCTTGAAAAAAATCCGTAATCCATACTGTCCCACAAAAGTTCGCGTTCGAGCATCGGTTTTAACGGAGACATAACATCTGTCATGAAATAAGCCGCCATCATGGAGAATGCTACAATGCTCAGAGACAGCCAACGGATGGCCGGTATATCTCGCAATGTTTTTCTTTTTTCGTCCATTTTTCTAAATTTTCAAATTCGAAATTATTTATTCCGTTTTTGTAACAACACAACGTTCTCTACATGTTGCGTATGCGGAAACATATCTACTGGTTGTACGGCCTGTACCCGATATTCGGAATCGAGCAAAGAAAGATCTCGGGCTTGCGTTGCCGGGTTACAACTTACGTACACGATTCTGTCGGGCGCAGCAAAAAGAATGGCTTTTATAACGTCGTCGTGCATACCGGCACGAGGAGGGTCGGTAATGATAACATCCGGACGGCCGTGCTTTTCGATGAACGAAGCGGTCAAAATGTCTTTCATATCGCCGGCGTAAAATTCGGTATTGGTTATTTTGTTCAATTCCGCATTCACTTTGGCGTCTTCTATCGCTTCGGGCACATATTCTATACCAATAACCTGCCGGGCTTGGCGGTCAACGAAATTGGCTATTGTTCCGGTTCCGGTGTATAAATCGTACACTAATTCGTTACCGGTTAAGGCGGCAAAATTACGTGCTGTTTTATACAATTCGTAGGCTTGTTCTGAATTGGTCTGGTAGAATGATTTCGGGCCTATCTTAAATTGTAAACCTTCCATCTGTTCCAAAATGTAATCACGGCCTCTGAATATGCAGACTTCTTGGTCGGTAATCGTGTCGTTCGCTTTTTGATTGACGATATACAACAAAGACGTTATTTGCGGAAAGGTTTCGGCGATATGGCTCATCAACGCATTTATCTTGTCCGTATCGTTTTCGAAGAAGACGACTATCAACATAATTTCGCCGGTTGAGGCGGTGCGTATAATGATGTTGCGCATTAGTCCTTCTTGTTGGCGCAAATCGAAAAACGGATAGTCGTGTTCGAGTGAGAATTGACGGATGCACAAACGTATTTGATTGGAAATATCGTTTTGTAACCAGCATTTTTTTATGTCCAATACTTTGTCGAACATTCCGGGAATGTGGAATCCCAAAGCGTTACGGCATTCAAAAGCCTGTTCCGATTGCAACTCTTCTTGCGTTAACCACGATTTATTAGAAAAAGTAAATTCCAATTTATTCCGATAAAAGACGGTTTTTTTTGACCCTAATATCGGAGAAACTTCGGGCAGATCTATTTTCCCGATGCGAGTAAGGTTATCTACAACTTGTTTTTGTTTAAATTTCAATTGCTCTTCATAAGGAAGATGTTGCCATTTACATCCGCCGCATATTCCGAACTGTTCGCAAAACGGCTCTACGCGTAACGGCGAATATCGATGGAATTTCAGCACTCTGCCTTCGGCATAACGATGTTTCTTTCTGTACAATTGCAAGTCGACAATATCTCCGGGAGCTACATAAGGAACGAAAATGACCATATCGTTGTATCTCGCTATCGCTTTTCCTTCTGCCGCAACATCGGTAATTTCAATTTGCTCCACTATCGGAAGCTCTTTCTTTTTTCGTGCCAAAATATCAGGTTTTAAACAAAAACAATTTGGGACAAAGTTACGAATAATTTTAGAAGAATCCTTGTATAGTCAACAAAATTAATTGTATGCAAAAAAATCTTTATATAATTCTTGCAAGAATCCATATAAGTAATATATTTGCAGTTATAAATCAATCAATAACTATTATTTAAGGAGGTGTGATTTTGTCTTGCCTTAAATAAAATTAACTATGTAAAATGCTATTTACTATGAGTAAAAGAATTTACACTTTCGGAAACGGACAGGCGGAAGGCCGTTCGGACATGAAAAACCTCTTGGGAGGGAAAGGAGCCAATCTTGCGGAAATGAATTTAATAGGAGTTCCGGTTCCTCCGGGATTTACTATTACAACCGAAGTTTGTACTGAATATAACCAAAAAGGGAAAGACGCCGTAGTAGGGTTAATCAGTGAAGACGTGAAACAAGCTGTTGCGCACATAGAAACTATTATGGGAACAAAGTTCGGCGATCCGGATAACCCTCTTTTAGTTTCTGTACGTTCAGGGGCTCGTGTTTCCATGCCCGGTATGATGGATACCGTGTTGAACTTAGGTTTAACGGATAAAGCCGTAGAAGGAATTGCCCGAAAATCCGGAAATCCTCGTTTTGCTTGGGATTCTTATCGTCGTTTCGTTCAGATGTATGGAGACGTTGTTTTGGGAATGAAGCCTAAAAACAAAGATGATATCGATCCGTTCGAGGAAATTATGGACGAGTTGAAGGAACAAAGGGGCATTACCAGCGATACGGAACTTACGGTAGACGATCTTAAATTGTTGGTGCAAAGGTTTAAAGCCGCCGTAAAAGAACGTACCGGAAAAGATTTCCCCGATTGTCCTTGGGAACAATTATGGGGTGCTATCTGTGCCGTATTCGATAGTTGGATGAATGAACGTGCCATTTATTATCGCCGTATGAACCAAATACCCGAAGAATGGGGTACTGCCGTTAATGTACAGGCTATGGTATTCGGAAATATGGGCGGTACTTCGGCAACGGGGGTAGCCTTTACCCGCGATGCGGCAACAGGAGAAGATATTTTTAACGGAGAATATTTGATTAACGCTCAGGGCGAGGATGTTGTGGCAGGTATTCGCACACCTCAGCAAATTACGACAGAAGGTTCTCGCCGTTGGGCTAAATTGCAAGGTATTAGCGAAGAAGAACGGGCAAGTAAATATCCGTCATTAGAAGAGTCTATGCCGGCATGTGCCAAAGATTTGATTGAAACGCAACAAAAATTAGAAGACTACTTCAAAGATATGCAAGACCTTGAATTTACCATACAAGACGGTAAATTGTGGTTATTGCAAACTCGTAACGGTAAACGTACCGGAGCTGCTATGGTAAAAATCGCCATGGATATGCTTCGCCAAGGTATGATTGATGAAAAGACGGCTTTAAAACGAATGGAAGCGAATAAGTTGGATGAACTGCTTCACCCTGTATTCGATAAACAGGCGTTGAAAAATGCCAAAGTAATAGCCAAAGGGTTACCCGCTTCTCCGGGTGCAGCTGCTGGAAAAATAGTATTTTTTGCCGAAGATGCCGAAAGCTGGGCGGAAAAACGCAAACGTGTTATTCTGGTTCGTATAGAAACGTCGCCCGAAGACTTACGGGGTATGAATGTTGCGCAGGGTATTTTAACTGCTCGTGGAGGTATGACTTCGCATGCGGCCGTTGTAGCGCGGGGTATGGGTAAATGTTGTGTTTCGGGAGCCGGCGAAATTAAAGTCGACTATAAAGAACGTACCGTCGAAATGAGAGGGAAAGTCTATAAAGAAGGAGACTGGATATCTTTGAACGGTTCTACCGGAGATGTTTACGAAGGCGAAGTGCCCACAGTAGATGCAGACCTTAGCGGAGATTTCAGTAAGATTATGGAATTGGCCGAAAAATATACGAAAGTGGATGTTCGTACCAATGCGGATACACCGAAAGATGCACGGGTTGCTCGTAAATTCGGAGCCAAAGGTATAGGGTTGTGCCGTACAGAACACATGTTTTTCGAAGGAGAACGGATTAAAGCTATGCGCGAAATGATTTTGTCGAAAGACGAAGAAGGTCGCCGGGAAGCGTTGAAGAAATTATTACCTATGCAACGTTCCGATTTCGAAGGTATTTTTGAGGCGATGGATGGTTACGGCGTTACTATTCGTTTGTTAGACCCGCCTTTACACGAATTTGTTCCTCATCAATTAGCCACTCAAAAAGAGATGGCCGAAGAAATGGGGCTGACCATAGATGAAGTAAAATCCGCTTGCGACGCTTTGGAAGAGTTTAACCCGATGTTAGGACATCGCGGTTGTCGTTTGGGATGTACCTATCCGGAAATTACCGAGATGCAGGCTCGCGCCATCATAGAGGCTGCGTTGAATGTAAAAGCGAAAGGATGTACCGTAATACCGGAAATCATGGTTCCGTTGGTAGGCGTTATAGAAGAGCTCAAACTGCAAGCTCAAATTATACGAGCAACGGCAGAGCAAGTATTTGCGGAACGGGGTGATCGCGTCGATTACAAAATCGGTACGATGATTGAAGTTCCTCGTGCTGCCTTAACTGCTGACAGAATAGCGGAAGTTGCCGACTTTTTCTCTTTTGGAACGAATGACTTGACGCAAATGACATTCGGTTATTCACGCGATGATGCCGGCAAATTCCTAAAAGTATATTTAGAGCGAGGTATTCTCAAAAATGATCCGTTCCAGATACTCGACCAAGAAGGTGTTGGACAATTAGTACGTATGGGAACCGAAAAAGGACGTTCAACCAAACCTTCTTTAAAAGTAGGTATTTGCGGAGAACATGGCGGAGAACCTTCGTCTGTTAAATTCTGCGCTTCTATCGGTATGAACTATGTAAGTTGCAGCCCGTATCGCGTGCCTATTGCCCGCGTAGCTGCCGCGCAAGCTGCAATAGAATAGACCTTGATATATCTGTTTTTTCTGACGGGGTTGTTATAAATGATAACAATCCCGTCTTTTTATTTTAATGCAATAATATTAAAAATAAGAATTTCCCAATAAAAAAAGATGTATGTGTTTGAAATTATGTATCTTTACAATGTTTTAAGATAATGCTGTTTTTCTTGATACGACAAAACTCGCAGGTTTGACCTAAATTTTCGTTTACCATAAAATTTTTCTAACATGAAACACTTCATCTCTTCAATTTTGTTATTTGTTTGCCTTAACCATAACGTATTTGCGCAAGACATCCTTTGTAAAGATTCTCTAATTGCCGATTTTGCTCGGCTTACCCGTTTTCTCGAAGAGACTCACCCTGACCCTTATACCGGATTCGGAGGCCGTTACTTTTTCCGCAAAGAGGCATTGCGCATAGAGAACATTCTTCGTAACCAAGATACTGATCTTTCCGGATTCTCTACGCTTATAACATCGTTTTTGGCGAATATCGGCGACGAGCATACCTCTCTTTTTACCTCAAATAATCAGGCCAATCAAACAAAAGGGTTTGCCGCTATAAATGCTCGGGTTATTCCTGACGGGTTGATTGTGTCCGGAGTAATAAAAGAAAAAGAGCAGTTGTTAGGAAGCCGTATTCTCGGAATAGAGGGAGTTCCCATAGCGGAAGTCTTGAAAAAATTTACATCTCTAAGCGCGTGCGAGAACGAATATGGTGCTTACCTGAAACTTGCCAACAGTATTAATGGCGGGCAGACTTTAAGCATGTTATTTCCCGAATTGGGCAATACTGTAACATATACATTCCAGACCGTTTCCGGTGATCGGCTAAATGTTGAGTTTCCGTTTATCTCGGGAGATGAGTGGATGAAAGTTGTTATGGAAAAAATGAAATATGTTCCGCAAACTCCCGTTACAAGCGGCAGTGGTTACATGTTCTACGGATATGCCGATGATAAGAAAGATATTATGCGTTTCCGGTTGTTAAGCATAATGGCTCGCGAAAATTTCAGGTTTTGCATAGAGAACGGTTGGGACGGCAGCACGGAGATGATGAAGTCGTTTTACGCTTATACGCTTGGCAAAGAAATGCCTGCCGATATAGAAACAGCTTTGCAAGGAATCCCTTCGTTTTCTGAAACTTTCTTTTCAATGCTGCAAGAAATGAAAACAAACAACTCGCAAACATTGATTATCGATTTACGGGGAAATGGCGGCGGATGGACGCCCATAACGCTACCTTCTCTCTATATGCTGTTCGGAGATGATTATCTGACAACGAAAATGGATGTAGAGTTTTCTCGCATGGTATCGCCTTTGCTCCTCAAAAAGCAAAACATGACTCTCGAAAAATTTAACAGTTCATCGGGATATAACTATAAGTTGGGCGATTTCACTATTCCCGAAAACGATAATGGAGCGGAAAAAACCGATATTGTTAATATCAGAAAAGGATTCGTTGCAAATGCAATGAGTGAAATGAAAAAGGAACTTGAAAAACAAAACGGAAAACCTGTTTACAAGCCTGCGAAAGTATATGTAGTTACTGATGCCGCAACATTTAGTGCAGCGTTTCACTACGCGTTTTATCTCTGGAAAATGGGCGCTACTATTGTTGGTGTTCCGTGTCATCAGTCTCCCAACACTTTTATGGAGGGAACACCATTTCAACTTCCATATACACGGTTAGAGGGAACCATTTCAAATTCCATGCAGATATTCTTGCCCGGTACAGATGCCCGTGCAAAAGTTTTTTGGCCAGATATGATGCCGGACTACGAAGATTACTGCAAATATAATTTCGACTCCAATATGGAAGTATTATGGTTGTTAGATAAGATTAGAGAAAAATAATTTATCGTATAAAAGTTGCCTGTCATCCGCATAGTTAGCAGCGCAGGTTGCAATAACGATACAGAAGTTTCATCTAAACTTCTTGTTTTTTAAATCTTGCTGACGGGCTCGCTTCACAACGAGCCCGTTTTATTTTTTTGTATAATATCTATATATGCATAAATAATAACGACCTGAATCTCTCCTTTTCTTAAAAACACTTAATAAACCAGAGCGGTCATACAGTGAACTTGCCTTTCTTCCGGAAAAATATCAAGGCTTTTGTTAATAATAAAATATATACTGCTATATTTGTGAGCAAGTAGATGTCATTAAAAATTCATAATAAAATTAGATGAGAAACAAAACGAGAAAACTTTCGATAATTATTCCCGCATATAATGAATCAAAAACGATTGTTCAGGTTTTAAATAAAATCTTATCTATTCCCTTATATGACACGCAGAATAGCATAATAACAAAAGAAATAATAATCGTAGACGATTGTTCTACGGACAATACGCAGAAAAAAGTTGCGGAATTTATAGAACAACGCCCCTCCGAACTTATCAAATATACAAAACTCGAAAAAAATCATGGTAAGGGGTACGCTGTACGGACAGGTATCCATTTAGCCACAGGCGATGTTATTATTATTCAGGATGCCGATTTGGAATATGACCCCGCCGATTACTCGAATTTGTTGCCTTTTATTTTGTCGGGAGAATATAAAGTGGTGTACGGTTCGAGACTGTTGAATAGAGATAATCGATATTCGTATCGCAGTTTTTATTGGGGAGGCAGACTCGTTTCTTTTGTTACCAGTTTACTATTTGGAGTAAAAATAACAGACGAGCCTACTTGCTATAAAATGTTCGATGCGGCTGTTTTAAAATCCATACCTCTTGCCAGCGATAGATTTGGTTTTTGTCCTGAAATTACGGCCAAAGTCTTGAAAAGAGGCTACTCTATAAAAGAAGTTCCTATTAAATATTATCCTCGTTCTAAAAAGGAGGGGAAAAAAATAAAGTGGCGCGACGGCATTGAAGCTATTTATATACTTTTTAAATACAGGTTCGTAAAAAACTGATAATTATGGCAGTTCAACATAAAAAGACATTGAAGCAAGACTCTCATCCAAAGTCGTCATCTAACGTAGATGCGAAATGGTTGCTAAAAAATGTATTGTTTTTAGTTTTAGCATTAGTGCTGGTTAAATACATATTTTCAGAACATCCTACGTATCGTTGGGTATATCACGATTTGTTGAAAGGAAATATGAAAGTTATGAAAGAACATCCCAAACTTTCGTTCGACCAAAAGATGCAGATGAAACTCGGAGCGGATTATGATTATCTGCTTTTCTTAAAACGGACAACTCCTGAAAACGCTGTTATTCTTTACCCCTCGCAAGAGGCTTTCTCAAAGAAAGGCAGTCCTTTTACCCAAATATACAATAAAATGTATGTCACTCGTTTCCTCTATCCTCGTAAATTGGTATTGGAAAGTGAGTTAGATGTTAGCAAATATGCAAATGAAATAACGCATGTAGCTATTGTAAACGGAGAAGGGCGGGATAAATTGTCTTATCCTACCGATACGGCATATCAACACGGAGTATTACCTGTAAAACCTTAAAAGTAACATATATGCTTATATTAGGAATTTTAATTTTAATCGCAATAGGTTTCATTATCGTCAACGCAATATCCGTACAATTTTCTTGGTACGAAAAAATAGGGCTTTCTTTTCCTGTCGGTATAGGTGTTCAAACTCTTATTATGGCGATTATCAACCTGTTCGGCATACCATTGACTATTTCGAGTATTTTCATTGCAGACG
>JAFUKV010000255.1 GCA_017467745.1 Bacteroidaceae bacterium
AACTCCGAATAAAAAATACAAAATTATAGGTTCTGCTGATAAAGGAACTGGTAGCGCTAAATTTAATCAAACTTTGAGCCAAAAACGTGCAGAAAAAGTTAAGAGCATTTTGGTTGATAAATTTGGTGTAGACGCTTCTCAACTTGAAGTTGTTGCAAAAGGTGGTGTTGCTAACCAAGATCCGTTTAGCAAAGGTGCTTTGAACCGCAATGTTATCGTGATAGAATAATTTAAATTTAATCTTATATGAAGAAAGGAAAGCCCGTCAGTTGGCTTTCCTTTTTTATTTTTATTATTTTGATGTGGGGCTGAGTAGTTTTGAATATGATATTTTTTGTGATATTAGACTTGTTTTTTGTTCTGCTCAATGTTCAAACATAAATCTGAGAGAGTAAAGATTGCTGATTTAACTAAATAAAGATATCGTTTCGTTTGTATAATTCTTATATCTAAATATGGAAAAAATGTATATGATATATTTTTAGCAATATGAATACAGGTGTATAATTATTGGGATAATGATTTAAAATTAGAAGAAAGAAAAATAATATGTTAAAAATAAAATCGGATAGAACAAAATAAAACTGCTATGCGTTATATGTTTAGATTTGGATGATATAATATGTTTTGTGTGTTTCATTAAATATTATCCACTGTTTATTCAAAGAATAAACATCCTCTTTCTTGTTTTGATATATTTCAAGTTTAGCGTTAGGCTGCTTCGTGATTGAAGCGGCCTTTCTCTACTAAAAAAAGCACAGCCTTTTCAAACTGTGCTTATTTATAGTGGATCATGGATAAAATTCATTTGATTAACGTTCTTTTTTCTCGGCAAGACTGTGCATTCCCGACCAAATGCGTAAAAAAGCCTTGCATAACGGATGTGTCGGCGTTCATGTGTGTTTCTAAGTATAAGAGAGGATAACAAGATTGGTAAAGAAACCCCATGTTTCTTTTTTTAATACAACACTACAAAGATAACTGTTTTTTTATAGAACCAAAGATTTCCGATAAAAAGATTTGGTATTACTGTTTATTTTTTAATATATTTAATTTTGTTTTGTGCTTTTTAGAATGGAGGTTGGTCAGAAAAATTTTCTCTTTTAAGAAAATCTTCTTCATTATTATTTGTTGAAGGAGATATAGTTTGAATATTGTATGGTGATGTTTCCGGTTCGTCATACATTCTTGATTTGTAAATAGCGACGTTTTCTTTTACCGGTGGACGTAGCATGTCTTCATTCATATTTTGGAAACGGGCAAATTCGCCTTTGAAACTTAAACGAACGTCTCCTACTGCTCCGTTACGATGTTTTGCTATAATAATTTCAGCTATACCTAATAAAGAATTGCCTTTTTCATCTTCTGTTATTTTATAATACTCGGGACGATGAATAAAACATACCATATCGGCATCTTGTTCTATCGCGCCCGATTCCCTCAAATCGGCCAATTGAGGACGTTTGTCTTCTTTTTGCCGTGTTTCAACTCCACGATTTAGCTGAGATAGCGCGATGATAGGTATATTCAACTCTTTGGCAAGTCCTTTTAAAGAACGGGATATTGTACTTACCTCTTGTTCGCGGCTGCCGAAATTCATTCCGCTCGCGTTCATAAGTTGCAGGTAGTCTATGATGATAAGTTTAATACCATGTTCTCGAACCAGCCTTCTTGCTTTGGTTCTGAGTTCGAATACCGATAAACTGGGAGTATCGTCTATATAGATAGGAGCATCGTATAGTCCTTTTATTTTTGTCATCAACTGGTCCCATTCAGCCGTAGTAAGTTGTCCGCTTTTTATTTTTTCGCCCGGTATTTCGCAGGTATTGACAATTAATCTGTTAACTAATTGTACATTAGACATTTCAAGAGAGAAAACCGCTACCGGAGTATTATAATCAATCGCCATATTTTTAGCCATAGAGAGGACAAACGCTGTTTTTCCCATAGCAGGTCGGGCGGCAATGATAACCAAATCTGAGTTTTGCCATCCGGAGGTTATCTTGTCTAACGCATGAAATCCCGTTTGCAAACCGCTTAAACCGTCTTTTCGGTTAGAGGCGATTTGTAAGTTATCTAACGCTTCTTTGATTATCGGATTGATTTGAGTAACATCCTTTTTTACGTTTCGTTGTGATATTTCAAAAAGTTTACCTTCGGCTTCTTCCATCAAGTCGTCAACGTCATTCGTGGCGTCAAATGCCTTTGTTTGCACCTCAGAAGAGAATCTGATTAATTCTCTTGCCAAATATTTTTGGGCGATGATACGAGCGTGAAATTCAATATGTGCGGCAGATGCTACTCGTCCGGTGAGTTCCGTAATGAAATAAGCGCCGCCTACGGTTTCCAAGTCACCTCGTTTTCGTAATTGTTCGGTAACCGTCAACATATCTATCGGTTGTTGGCGAGAGGCCAAATCGACAATAGCGGAATAGATAAGTTGATTGGTATGTTCATAAAAACATTCGGGTTTTAATATGTCGCTGACGATAGAATATGCGTCTTTTTCAAGCATAAGAGCCCCTAATACAGCTTCTTCCAGTTCTCGGGCTTGTGGTTGCAGTTTCCCGAATTCGGGTATAGGTGTCATATTATTTTGTTTATTGTTGCGGTAAATCCTTTTTGGTTCCATGCTTAATCGTTGTGTTTGAAATCAACAAAAATACGCATACCCTTTGAAAAATCAATCTATAAATAGCAAAAATAATTGTGTTTTCTTATTTTTGCAACTTTAAGAATTGAATTGCAACACCATAAATTATATGCTTACATTTCCCAATGCAAAAGTCAATTTAGGGCTGAATATTGTCTCTAAACGTCCGGATGGGTATCATAATATAGAAACGGTATTTTATCCGGTATCGCTGAGCGATGCGTTAGAATTATTACCTTCTTCCGCAGATAAAACGGTTTTATCTGTTTCCGGTTTCTCGATAGGAGGTAGCCCGGAAAATAATCTTGTGTATAAAGCCTATCGGCTGTTGGCTGATGAGTTTAATCTTCCGGCGTGCGAAATTAGATTGCATAAGGCCATTCCTTTCGGTGCGGGATTGGGAGGCGGGTCTGCCGATGCAGCATTTATATTAAAGATGTTGAATGAAATGTATGCTCTTTCTTTGTCCGATAAGGAGTTGGCGCAATATGCCATTCTATTGGGTGCAGACTGCCCGTTTTTTATATATAATACGCCGATGTTTGCAAAAGGGATTGGTAATGAGTTTGAACAGGTATCGCTTTCGCTAAAAGGATATACTATGGTTTTGGTCAAGCCCGAAGAGTCGGTTTCTACGGCCGAAGCATATTCTTGTGTGCAGCCGTCGGCGCCTCAGTTTTCATTGGCGGATATTATAAAGAAACCTGTTGAAGACTGGAAAATGTTGATGTGTAATGATTTTGAAAAAAGTGTATTTAGCCGTCATCCGGTAATAGGAGAAATTAAAGATTCATTATATAGGATAGGGGCAGTTTATGCCTCTATGTCAGGATCGGGGGCTACCGTATTCGGAATATTTAAACAACCGCCGGTAAATTTGCCGGATTTTTATAGAAGTTTCGTATGGCAGGGAGAGTGCCTATTTTGATATGAACGTTTTAATAATAGATTTGTTATAAATTAAAAGCAGAAAAATTTAATTTATACATAAATCTATGTTGAAGAAAAGAGTAGAAGAAGCAGTCAATGCTCAAATGAACGCTGAGCTATGGTCTGCGCAGTTTTATCTTTCTATGTCGTTGCAGTTATCGTCCGAAGGATTGCCCGGTTTGGCCTTTTGGATGCGGAAACAGCAAGAAAAAGCGTTGCGTAGGGCATCTCAATTTATAGAATATGGCATTACGCAAGGTGCGAAACTGACAGTGAATGATATAATAGATATACCACAAGAGTTTGGAAATCCGGTCGAAATATTTGAATATGCCCTTGTGCATATGATGCGCATGACTGATTTGATAGATATTTTGGTAAGCATATCCAAAGCAGAAGAAGATAATGCTACTGTTGTGATGCTGCACGAATTTGTCAGTCGGCAAGTAGAGGATGAAGCGGAAATTTCTCAGTTAATTGTAACGCTTAAACGAGTGGGAGATGGCATGGGACTGGTCTGGCTTGACGATAAGTTGCATGCCGAGAAATAAATAAAACTGACAAAATGTATATATAATACGTTGATGAGTGACAAAAATACTGCCTTTTGCTATTGGCAGTATTTTTGTTTTTATTCGTATGATGAGTAGAGTTATGGCAGGACGTATGTAAATTATTTTATAAATAGAGAATAAAAAAATAACGATATGAGTAAAGAAAAGAATACGGAGCAAGAGGAATCGGTTAATAACCAGTCGGAAAAAGATTCGGAATTAGAAATCTCTTCTGAAAAAACCGATAAAAAAGATGAAGAGCAGCAGGCTGATACTGCGGATGCCTCTGACAATTTGGCAGCGGAAGTGGAAGAATTAAAGAAAAAGGTAGAAAAGTTAAATCACGATTTACTTTTGTCGCGTGCCGATTTTGATAATTATCGTAAGCGAACTCTTCGAGAAAAAGCCGAATTGCTTAAAAATGGAGGAGAAGATTGTTTGAAGCGTATTTTGCCGATTATCGATGATTTTGAGCGAGGTCTTTTGTCTATTTCCGAAACCTCGGAGGTAGAGGCCGTAAAAGAAGGCATGAATTTAATCTATAATAAATTCAAGACCTATTTAGAACAACATGGTGTCAAAGAAATAAAAACGGATAAGCAAGATTTTGATACCGAATATCACGAAGCTGTTACAACTTTCCCCGTAGAGGACGAGAGCCAGAAGGGAAAGATTATAGATTGTGTGCAAAAAGGATATACTTTGAACGACAAAGTTATTCGTTATGCAAAAGTTGTTGTCGGTGAATAATTTAAAACTCTATTCAGATGAGTAGCAAAAGAGATTACTATGAAGTGCTGGGAGTTGCAAAAAACGCAACTGAGGATGAAATAAAGAAGGCATATCGTAAAAAAGCGATACAGTTTCATCCTGATAAGAATCCGGGAGATAAGAATGCGGAGGAAAAATTTAAAGAGGCCGCAGAGGCTTATGATGTTCTCAGTAATCCGGAAAAACGTCAACGTTATGATCAGTTCGGACATGAAGGTTTAGGCGGTGCGGCCGGTGCAGGAGCATACGGCGGAGCGGGAATGTCTATGGAAGACATTTTTTCTCATTTCGGGGATATTTTTGGTGGACATTTCGGAGGATTCGGCGGTTTTGGCGGTTCTCGTAGCGGACGCCATCAACATGTAAATCGTGGTTCCGATTTACGGGTACGCGTTAAATTGACGTTAAAAGAAATATCCACAGGTGTAGAAAAGAAAATCAAGGTAAAAAAATATGTAAGTTGTAAAGCCTGTAACGGAACGGGTGCGGAACATGGAACAGCATATACGGAGTGCTCCACGTGTCATGGAAGCGGTGTTATTACCAAGATTCAGCAAACGATACTGGGGGCTATGCAAACGACAGCAACTTGCCCTACATGTAATGGAGAGGGACGAGTTATTACCAAAAAATGTCCGGAATGTAACGGCGAAGGCGTATTGCGAGAAGAAGAGGTAATAAGCATAAATATTCCCGCAGGAGTCGCCGAAGGTATGCAACTTTCGATGAGCGGAAAAGGAAATGCCGCGCGACACGGAGGCATAAATGGCGATTTGCTTATTGTAATTGAAGAAGAGCCGCATCCCGAACTATTGCGAGATGAAAACGATTTAATATACAATTTATTATTGAGCTTCCCGACTGCTGCATTGGGCGGCAGTGTAGAGGTTCCTACAATAGACGGGCGAGCGAAAGTGAAGATAGAACCGGGAACCCAACCCGGAAAAGTTCTCCGATTAAGAGGGAAAGGTTTACCGTCTGTTAATCGTTACGGAACGGGCGATTTGTTGGTTAATGTATCAGTATATGTGCCTGAATCTTTGACATCGGACGAAAAAAATATATTGGACAAATTGAACAAATCTTCTAATTTTACACCTACTCCCTCCATTAAAGAGAGGATATTCAGTAAACTGAGGCACATGTTCGATTAAGTCTCTATACAATAAAAGGATGGAAAATTTTCCATCCTTTTATTGTATGAATTTTCGCTATTATAAAACGGCTTTAATATCGTTGATAAAAATGTCGTATGTTACAGCTCCTATTTTTCGGTACATGACCGCTACTCCGCAATATTTTTCTTCCGATAATCTGATAGCTTTGATTATTTTGTCTTTATCTTTATCATCTCCCCATACTCGGTATATAATATGGAAAGAGGTGAATACGGAGGGTACGGTATCGGATAATTCTCCGCTTACCTCAATTTCCAGACGACTGGCAACAACCCTCATTTTATGAAAAAGAGAGGCGATATCTAACCCCGAACATCCGGCTAACGATAATAGCATGAGTACCTTTGGGCGAGGACCTTTATCATTTCCACCCATATCAATCGATGTGTCTATGGAAAGTTTGTGCCCGTCTATAACAGACTCGAATGTTGTATTATCTTTCCATTTTAAAGTAATCGTAGCTGCCATAAATTATTCTTTTTTGATGTCAATAACGGTAATTTCAGGAGTTGCGCCAATACGCATCGGAAGAAATACGTAGCCTATGCCATCGTTTACATATAAATATTGTTTCCCATTATTATATAACCCGCTCCATCTTTTATATTTCCATGATGACGGGGATATACAGAATCTCCCGAATCCTAATTTTATTTGCATGGCCTGTGTATGTCCTGATAAAGATAAATCTAGATTGGTAGAAGGTATGATTTCCGCATCCCAATGTACCGGGTTATGAGTTAACAGTATTTTAAATGTTTCGTCAGTCAGGGTAGGGTAGGCTTTTTGCAAATCGCCGTATTGAGGAAAGGGCGGTTCACCCCAGTTTTCAACACCGATTATGGCGATAGAGTCTCCGTCTCGTCGGAGATACTGCGAAGCATTATTCAGCATTTTCCATCCCATAGAATTTTGTTTCTTTATCAGTTGATTTAGATTTTCACGTTTGTCATTGGGGCTTTTCCAACGTACATAATCGCCATAATCGTGATTACCTAAAACCGAGAAAACTCCGTCTTTGGCATGTAGTTGCGATAATATACTCATATATGCGTCTAACTCGTTTCCTCTATTGTTTACTAAATCTCCTGTAAAAACAATTAGGTCGGGGTTTAGTTCATTGACCTGTTTTACTATATCTGAAATAAATCCGGTTTTATTCTTGAAGTTACCCAAATGCAAGTCGGATAGCTGTACAATTCTATAATTATTGAACGTTGCAGGTATTCGGTCTGTTACAATTACCTCCTTATTTACCGTATAGTGTAACCGTCCGTATGTTGCTCCATAAAGCATACTGACGAATACGAAGATGGCGCATACAGAACCAATGACAGAGAAAAAGCGTATTCTTCTATTGTTTCGTTTCGGGAAAAAGAAATCGAATACAGATAAAACCGCATAGACTATTTTGGGTACGTAAAACAATAAATAGGCATAAAAAAACCACATCAGACGGGTAAATTCTATTTGTCCCGAATAGTGTCTAATTATATAAGTTGCAGAAGCTATACTGGCTAATAGCGCTAAATTAAATATCCAATAGCCGCATTTAATCCATTTTTTTGAGGTGTAATGCAATACTAATCTTTTGTATATATAGAGATCTACAAGAAAGTTTAAAAGCAAAAGAGCGAGCAGCATGAAAATTTGAATACGCATACTAATAATTTTAATTTGTACAAAAATAGCGCATTTATTTGTGATAAAAAGGCACGAAATTTTGATTTTTGTTAATTTTGTATCTGACTTTCAGATATAATAATTATGATAATAGCAGATTTACAAGATAGCGATAGGTACATTTCGATTCATCCGTTATTTAGAGAGTTATTCGCTTATATAAAACAGGCTGACTGGAATTCTCTCCCGTTAGGTAAAATCGTTTTGAAAGGAGACGATTTGTATATTAATCACGTTGATGTGCAAGGGGCGCAAAAAGATTTACAGCCTTTGGAGTTTCACAACCGATATATCGACGTACATATTCCTTTGTCCTCAGACGAAACCATAGGGTGGGCAAACCGGGCGGATTTACACGATATAAAAACACCCTATCAAGCGGAGACGGATTGTGGGTTTTACGAAGAACGTCCGGAGCAGTTCATAAATGTAGCGGTAGGCATGTTTGCTGTTGTTTTTCCGGAAGACGCTCATGCTCCGGCTATTGCTTCCGGCCATTTGAAGAAATTGATTGCTAAAATTAAAATAGATACGTTATGAGTGGGGAAAATACGAAAAAAGTAGACTTGATGCGGACTACGTATGGAGAGATAAAACAACAAAAATACGAATTGGTTGTATTGCCATGGGGAGCTACCGAGCCGCATAATTATCATTTACCGTATTCTACTGATTATTACTTATCGCAGAGCATTGCGCTTGACGCCGCAATAAGGGCGGAACAAGAGGGCGATGTAAAATGTATGGTGTTGCCCCCCGTTCCTTACGGATCACAAAATATAGGGCAATGGCAATTGCCGTTCTGCCTCCACACACGTTATGAGACTCAGAAGGCTATTTTGACAGATATTGTTTCGTCCTTATATCGACAGGGATTTCGCAAATTGGTTATTGTAAACGGGCATGGAGGAAATTGTTTTAAAAACATGATACGTGATTTAGGCTATGATTATCCCGATTTTCTTATTGCCGTAAGCGATTGGTTTGCGTTTGTGCCCGAACAAGAGTATTTTGAAGAGTCAGGAGAACATGCCGGAGAACAGGAAACCTCTGTATTGATGTATTATCATCCGGAATTGGTAGACATGTCTATGGCAGGCAACGGGTATAATATCCCTTTCGCTATTGACGAATTGAATCGTAAAACGGCATGGATACCTCGTAATTGGTCGTGTGTAACCAAAGATACCGGCATCGGCAATCCGTTTAAGTCAACACCCGAAAAGGGCAAGCGGTATGCCGAAGAGGTTGTGAAACGATTGTCCGCATTATTTATCGATTTGATAAAGCAAGAGAATATATATTGATGATAAGAACGTTTATATTATCGTTGTTTTGTTTTCCATGCTTGGTAGCGAATGCCGTAGCTTTTTCTTTTGATAGTTGCGTTCGAGCGGTACGTCAGAACGTTGTTCCGGATAAGAGGGTTGCCATATTTGAACCTTCGGTAAAATCCGTTGGTATGAATAAGATAGCGGTATGCGGCCGTACTTCGAGTTCAGCAGCAAAAGACTCGCTATTGTCATATCTTTCAACTGCCGGATATGTGGTTATAGACAGTATGGATGTATGGCCTTTCCGTAACGTGGGAGAGCGTTGTTTCGGAGTAGTCAGCCATTCGGTTATCGCAATGAATGCAAAGCCCGATTTTTCGGCGGAAATGACAACTCAGGCATTGTTGGGTACACCGGTACGAATATTGGAGGAGAAAGACGGTTGGTTACGTATACAAACGCCGGACGATTACATTGCTTGGGCAACGGCAGGTAGTGTAACGCGAATGAATAAGGCTGCTATTAATAGGTGGAATAACGCTCCGAAAGTGATATATACCGCACTTGCCGGTACTGTTTTTTCGACGCCGGATCAAACGGGAAATGTTGTATCGGATGTTGTTGCCGGTAATATGTTTCGTTTGTTAGGCGAGAAAGGCAATTGTTATGAGATAGGTTATCCGGATGGTAGAAGCGGTTTTGTATCGAAACAGGAGGCTGTACGGGTAGAAGAATGGCTGTCTGAAATAAAAATAACAGGAGAAAGTTTTGTTGAAAAAGCTAAACAATTAATGGGCTTACCGTATTTATGGGGAGGCGCTTCGCCGAAAGGTGTAGATTGCAGCGGATTGATAAAAGTTGTAACTTTTTTACATGGAATCATTGTACAGCGAGATGCTTCACAACAGGCATATACGGGTTATCCTGTTAATGATTTCTCTTTTGATTGCCAGATGCTTGATGCCGGAGATTTGCTGTTTTTCGGGGTTCCTGCCAACTCCGGTCAAAAAGAACGTATTGTTCATGTCGGCATGTATATCGGAAATCAACAATACATTCATTCTCAAACGTATGTACATATTAGTAGTTTTAATCCGGAAGATTCTAATTTTGACGAGTATAATAAAAAACGGTTTATTCGGGCGGTTAAGATATTGCCCGCATTGAATACAAAGGGGATTACAACTATAAAAACAAATCAGTTATACCAACAACAACCTTAGAATGAAACGTCGGAATTTTATAAAGAAAACAGCTTTACTTGCTTGTACGTCGAGCGGGATTGTTTCTGCATCGAATCGGATGTTTTCAAATATTTATATCCATAAAAATAGTAATAATCGTAGCGGTATGAAACTGACATTTATGCCATATAATTTGCAATTGCGCCATGTGTTTACGGTTGCATCTAATTCGCGTACAATAACTCCGGGTGTTCAGGTAGAGATAAATTATGAAGGGATAACCGGATACGGAGAGGCTTCTATGCCTCCGTATCTGGGAGAAACGGTCGAGTCGGTTACCGCTTTTCTGAAAACGGTCAACCTCGAACAATTTAACGATCCGTTCCAGATGGAAGATATTTTGGCGTATATCGATTCTATTGCTCCCGGAAATACGGCGGCGAAGGCATCGGTCGATATTGCTTTACATGATTTGGTCGGAAAATTATTGAATGCTCCGTGGTACAAAATATGGGGTCTTGATAAATCGAAAGCCCCTTCTACTACCTATACGATAGGTATCGATACCGCCGAAACGGTAAAAGAAAAGACGAACGAAGTCGCCGGAAAATTCAATATTTTGAAAGTGAAACTTGGGCGAGACAACGATAAAGAGATGATAACATCTATACGGGAAGTTTCGTCTTTGCCTATTGCTGTCGATGCGAATCAAGGGTGGAAAGACAAACAATATGCTATCGATATGATTCATTGGTTGCACAATCGGGGCGTCGTAATGATTGAGCAGCCTATGCCTAAAAGCCAATTAGATGATATTGCATGGCTTACAGAACAAAGCCCATTACCGATATTTGCAGACGAGTCTATACAACGATTATCGGATGTAATGGCGATGAAGGGCGTTTTTAGCGGAATCAATATAAAGTTGATGAAATGTACCGGTATGCGTGAAGCGTGGAAAATGGTAACTTTGGCTCGGGCGTTGAATATGAAAGTAATGATTGGCTGCATGACGGAAACTTCTTGCGCGGTGTCAGCCGCAGCTCAGCTTTCTCCGGCAGTAGATTTTGCCGATCTCGACGGGAACCTGTTAATCAGTAATGACCGATTTACAGGAATGCAGGTTATAAATGGGAAGATAACGTTAAATGATTTGCCGGGAATTGGAGTCCGGAAATTATAGCTTATATGAAACAAATAATAATAGGTTGTTTTTTCCTTAGTCTGGCCGGTTGTGCGGATATGGAAGAAAAGGATACTTCTGTCATATTGCCGGAGAATGAACGGATGGAGCGTATCGCTCTCGACTTTAATCGCAATAGGGAAGAGGTAAAGAATTACATAGCTCGCTATTTTGATGTAGTTACCGATTCTATGTTAGAGGTGTGGGAGCGGAGTAAAGCTCTTGAATACGCCATTATTAATGGAGAAAAACGTTATTTCCACAATGCGGCGCCTAATTTATTTCGGATAGACTCTTTGTGCAGATCGGTTAAAGAGGCAAAAGAGCCGTTTGTATTAAACGGTAGCGAGAAAGTTAACGCAAGCCATATTCCGGCAGTTATAAATGCCTTATCCGGTCAGGACGGAGTATATCAAGCCTGCCCGGTACGGATGAAAGTAACTTACCGGATTACGGTTCCGGCAAATACGGTTCCGGAAGGCGAGATAATAAAATGCTGGCTTCCATACCCGCGTGAGGGCAATCGCCGCCAGAGCAATATAGAATTTATTTCGTCAAGTGTCTCCGATTATATAATAGCGCCCGAAAATACCCTTCATCGTTCCATTTATATGGAAGAGCGGGCTAAAAAAGATTCTGCGGTATTGTTTTCTGTTTCTTTTGCATATACATCTGTTGCCGAGTGGTTCAATTTGTCCGAAAACGATATACTTCCGTATAATGAAAATAGCGATTTATATAGGACGTTTACATCAGAGCGTAATACTCATATTGTTTTTACAGACTCGATAAAAGAGCTTTCTCGAAGAATAGTAGGCGATGAAAAAAATCCTTTACGGAAAGTGAGAAAAATATTTGAGTATATAGATTCGCATTATCCATGGGCTAGTGCACGGGAATATTCTACCGTGCCGAATATCCCCCAATATGTGATAGAAAATAAACACGGCGATTGCGGGATGGTTTCTTTGTTATTTATAACGTTGGCAAGATATAACGGTATTCCTGCTAAATGGCAAAGCGGTTTCATGGTGCATCCCGGAGCGCAGAATCTGCACGATTGGGCGGAAGTTTATTTTGAGGGTATCGGTTGGGTTCCGGTAGATCAGTCATTTGGGTGTCCCTCATTTGCCGAAGATGATAAAACCCGTCTTTTTTTCTCGAATGGAATAGATGCGTATCGGTTGATTGTCAACGATGATTTTTCATCTCCTTTGTATCCGTCTAAGAAATATCCTCGTAGTGAAACAGTCGATTTTCAACGTGGAGAAGTTGAATGGAGCGGAGGAAATCTCTATTTCGATAAATGGTGGTGGGATTTTCAGGTAGAGTACATAAATTAAATGTATATGCGGATTCGTTTTTACGGCTGTTTTCATTTTATGGGGACAGCCGTTTTTCGTATTGTTATTATGTGTTTATAGAACAGACGTATAGAATAAAGTGTATATTGTTCTGTATTTATCTTGTTGCTGAATTACGAACACATTTTAGCGAGAAAATGTTATTAAATTACTTACGAAGATATTTTAGAGGGTAATCATCGAGAGCAATTTCGTTTGTAAGGTAGGATAATTTTTTTGTGAAATACGGATAAGATAAATATATAATATATCATGAAATATGTTTTTGTTGTACAAGGAGAAGGACGAGGACATTTTACGCAAGCGCTTGCAATGAAAGATATGCTTGTTGGTCAAGGTCATAAAGTCTTAGCGGTGTTGGTTGGTAAAAGTTCTACAAGAGAGTTGCCCGTTTTTTTTACGAATAAAAT
>JAFUKV010000256.1 GCA_017467745.1 Bacteroidaceae bacterium
GTTGCCCTGACAACACTCAAATCCCAATTATCTTTAAATTGATACGTCTTAATAGGCTTATTATCGGTATGGCCTTCTATAAACACATCTATCTCACTTTGTTTTTTCAAGACTTCCGCCAACTTAGCCAAAGCCTCTTTACCCCGATCGTCTACTTTGGCGCTACCCGACTTAAACAATAACTTGTCAGACATCGCCACATACACTTTTCCGTTTTTCTGCGTAACGCTTAACTCATCGCTGCTAAAACCCATCAAAGCGTCTTTTACGCTCGCCAACAACATGTTCACTTTTTCGTTTTGAGCATTAATCATCGCTTGCAAATCATTAATAGTAGCCTCACGATCTTTCAGTTGATCCATCTTTTCTTTCAACTGCAAACTTAACTTCTCATGCTCGGAAATATTAGAATTTAACAATCCCCGATACTCGCGAATTACTTTTCCTTGCGCCGCCGTATCCCGTTCGAGATGTTTTATTTGTTCTGACGTTTCTTTTTGCAATTGTTCCAAATCTTGCTTTAATGAACGGCTGTAATCCAACGCTTCCAACCGTCCGGTCTCAGCCTCCATATATTTCTTTTTTGTAACACAAGATGTCGAAAACAAGAATACCATTATCGAGAAAAACATTAATCTTTTCATAAACTTCCTCTTTTTATTTCAATTTGATGCAAATTTATAATAAAAATCGACAGAATAATACACATAAATATTATTTATTTTTCAGATTCTAAATAATATACGAAAAACCTCACAGTTTTGTCTAATAATAAAAATAGTGTAATTTAGCGGCACGAATAACAAAAGTTGCCACAAACGACCTAAATTTTCAAAAAAAATGCAGAATATTATACTCTTTGATAGTCCGGAAATACATCAGAATCTATTACCTCTGACTTTTACCCGTCCTATCGCCGACTTACGCGTCGGAATACTTACTATTCGAGAAAAATGGGAACGCCGATTACCGGGAAACTATTCGTACCTGACCGAACAATATCTCAGTAAAAAATATGCTGTACATACAGAAAAGTGCAACCTCTTTATAGCAGGTCACATATTGCCGACAGAAGAATTAATAGAAACCGCCGTAAACCTGCAACCGGGAGAAGCATGTAAATCCGGCGACAAAACAATTCTCTACAAAGGTGCTATCGACGAATTTCTGAAACAGCAATATTCCCGATCCATTGAATATGAGCAACCTTTCTGCTGCATAGAAATGCTTTACGACATTTTTATGAAAAACGAAACAGCGATAGAACAGGATTTTCGCCTGATTACGACAGGGCGAAAATCCGCACCGCTCAGCCCTACTAACACCGTTATAGGAGAGCACGCATACCCTGACGGACTATCCAAAATCTTCATAGAAGATGGCGCTACTGTTGAATGCTGTTCGTTGAACCTGACAGAAGGTCCTATATACATCGGCAAAGATGCCGAACTGATGGAAGGATGTTGCATCCGCGCCCCGTTTGCAGCATGCGAACACTCTGTGGCAAAAATGGGTTGCAAAATCTACGGAGCTACTACGCTCGGCCCTTACTGTAAGGTGGGCGGAGAATTAAGCAATGTAGTGATGACGGGATACTCGAACAAAGCGCACGACGGATTTTTAGGAAACGCCGTTATCGGCGAATGGTGCAATCTCGGAGCCGGAACAACAGCCTCGAACCTGAAAAACGATTACACGGAAATAAAACTTTGGCACTATCCCTCTCACCGTTTTTTACGTACAGGACTTCAATTTTGCGGCCTTATCATGGGCGACCATTCAAAAGCCGGCATAAACTGTATGTTCAACACCGCTACGGTAATTGGCGTAGGTGTTAATATATACGGAGCAGGATTTCCCCGTAATTTTGTCGCATCATTCAGCGAAGGAGGAACTTCCGGATTCACCGATGTCGCTTTAAATAAATTTTTCGCTACGGCAGAAAAAATGATGATTCGCCGTAATCGGCAATTGACAGAGATAGACAAAGAAATATTCGAATCTATTTACAACCAAGCAGAAAATTTCAAATAAAAACAAAGAACATTTAGACAAAAATAAACTTCACCCAAACCTAAAATAAAAATAATCCGGTAGCAATTACCGGATTATTTTTATTTCATTTACTTGAAATCTTTTTCTTTCAAACCCTAACACAGTGTAATAAAATATATTTCTATATTTCTCAACATAAGAAATAACGCACACAAGAGATAACAGGAATAAACAATGAAAAAATTTTCATTTTTATCTCCGTGTACGTGCACGGAATAATTTTTTTTTATACTTTTGGCTCGTTAAAAAGACAAATAACCACCTTTGTTAATCTTGAAAACATGGCAACATTCATACATTCCGATTTCATGCTAAACAACGACGCAGCAGTAGAACTTTATCACAAACATGCCGCAAAGATGCCTATTATAGATTACCATTGTCATTTAGACCCTCGCCAAATTGCCGAAAACCACAGATTTCGCAACCTAACGGAAGTATGGCTTGGGGGCGATCATTACAAATGGCGGGCAATGCGAGCCAACGGCATAGATGAATCATACATTACAGGCGACAAACCGGATTATGAGAAATTCAAAAAATGGGCGGCAACTATTCCATACACCATGCGTAATCCTCTATACCATTGGACACACATGGAACTATCTCGAATATTCGGCATCGACAAAATATTAAAACCGGAAACAGCCGAAGAGATTTACAATGAATGTACCGCAAAATTACAAACGGAAGAATTTCGTGCACAGTCTATTATGAAACGATGTAACGTAGAAATAGTATGCACAACCGACGATCCCGCCGACACGCTTGAATATCACAAAACAACAAAGCAAAACCCATTCGGCGTAAAAGTGCTTCCGGCATGGCGTCCCGATAAAGCGTTAGCTATTGAAAACCCGCAAACCTATAATTCATACATAGATAAACTAAGCGAGGTTTCCAGAATAGACATACACAATTATGAAACGTTATTAGACGCACTAAATAAACGACATGATTTTTTCGCGTCTATGGGTTGCAAACTATCTGATCATGGGCTCGACACATTTTTCTCAGAAAATTACACGTATAGCGATATAGAAAAAATTTTCGCATCGGTACGCTCCGGACAAACCCCATCGTCGCAAAACATCGCCGTATTTAAAAGCGGACTGCTGCACGATTTGGCGGTAATGGACGCTGAAAAAGGCTGGGCGCAGCAATATCACATCGGGCCGCTCCGCAACAACAATACGCGGATGTTCAAGCAAATAGGGGCAGACACTGGATTTGACGCAATTAACGACTTACCTTGTGCAGAAGCGGGACACCGATTTTTCGACCGCTTGGCGCAAATCGGTAAATTGACAAAAACAATCGTTTACAATCTGAACCCGAAAGACAACGAAGTTTTAGCGACTATGGCCAATACATTCAACGACGGTTCTATACCCGGTATGATGCAATACGGTGCTGGATGGTGGTTTCTCGACCAAGAAGACGGCATGCGAAAACAACTGAATACACTCTCTAATCAAGGACTGTTAAGCCGGTTTGTAGGTATGCTGACAGACTCACGCAGCTTTTTATCGTATCCGCGCCACGAATATTTCCGCCGGATACTTTGCAACCTTTTGGGAGAGGACATAGAAAACGGAAAATTACCTGTTTCTGAGATGGATTTTATAGGACAAATGGTAGAAAACATCTGCTACCGCAACGCTAAACAATATTTTAATTTTTAATGATGAAAAAAGTAGTTACTTTCGGTGAAATCATGATGCGCTTAGCAACACCCGGTTACGAACGGTTTTGCCAAGCCAATCAATTTAACATATCATTCGGCGGAGGCGAAGCCAACGTTGCCGTATCATTAGCCAACTACGGTATCGAAACGGAATTTGTAACCCGCTTACCCCAAAACGACTTAGCGGCGAGCTGCGTAAAAGAGCTCCGCAAATACAGTGTCGGAACCTCTCATATCATATACGGAGGCGAACGTCTGGGCATCTACTTTTTAGAAACCGGAGCGGTAGCACGTGCCAGCAAGGTGATTTATGACCGTGCGCACTCGTCCGTTTCTGAAATTCAACCGGGTATGATCGACTGGGACAAAACGTTTGAAAATGCCGGATGGTTTCACTGGACGGGCATCACACCCGCCATTAGTCAAGGAGCAGCCGAAGTCTGCCGAGAAGCGATAACAGAAGCTCGCAAACGTGGTATCACTGTATCGTGCGACTTAAACTACCGAAAGAATTTATGGAAATACGGAAAAACGGCTTCTGAAATCATGCCCGATCTGGTAGCCGGCTGCGACATCATTTTAGGAAATGAAGAGGATGCTGAAAAGGTTTTCGGTATCAAACCCGAACAATTTGATGCCACTCGCACGGGTGGCGATGTAGACGCAGCTTCGTTCGAAAGCGTATGTCGGCAACTATCCATGAAATTTCCCCAAGCTCAAAAAATAATCATTACCTTACGAGGATCTATCAACGCCAATCACAACACATGGGGAGGCGTATTGTGGGACGGTAAAAAACTTTACCTATCACCCCGTTACGACATTACTCACATTGTTGACAGAGTGGGCGGAGGCGACTCGTTCATGGGAGGTCTGATTTACGGCCTTCTCTCTTATCCGGAAAACGATCAAAAGGCGCTGAACTTCGCTGTGGCGGCTTCATGCCTGAAACACACCATTTACGGAGACTTCAACATGGTTACGGTTAAAGAAGTGGAAAACCTAATGGGTGGAGACGCTTCCGGACGTGTATCTCGATAAATAAAACACACAAAAATATGGCCAGATTTTCACGAATAAAAGTAGCGCAAACAATGCAAGATACCGGTATGATTCCGGTTTTCTACCACAAAAACGCAGAAACATGTAAACAAGTTATAATGGCTTGTTACAAAGGAGGCGTCAGAGTTTTTGAATTTACCAATCGAGGAGACTTCGCACACGAAGTATTTGCCGAACTGAACAAATGGGCGGCGGTATCCTGTCCCGACATGATATTGGGCGTAGGGTCAGTAGTAGACTCCGGCACAGCATCGTTATACCTTCAATTAGGAGCGAATTTCATCGTATCTCCTATTTTGGATGAAGAAACCGCCCGCGTATGTAATCGCCGGAAAGTAGCATGGAGTCCGGGATGCGGTTCTCTAAACGATATTTCGCACGCAGAAGAATTAGGTGCAGAAATCGTAAAAATATTTCCCGGTTCATCCGTCGGAGGGGCGGAATTCGTAAAAGCCGTCAAAGGTCCCTGCCCGTGGAGCAGCATTATGCCTACCGGAGGCGTAGAGCCTACCGAAGAGAACCTCAGCAAATGGTTCAATGCCGGCGTTTGTTGCGTAGGTATGGGTTCCAAACTGTTTCCTGCAACGATTATATCCTCTTGCAATTGGGAATATATAACCGATAAATGCAAAGAAGTTTTGGACATCATAGCACTTTTACGAAAAAACAAATTATAAAATCATCACTTATTTTTATTTTAAACTTTATCCATGAACACGCTTAACGCAATAAACGAAAAAATAGGGCATTATCGTTGGCGCATTTGCGCATTGGTATTTTTTGCCACAACAATCAACTACTTAGACCGTAATGTTCTGGGTCTTCTGAAAATGACCCTTACCGAGGAATTACAATGGACGGAAACCGATTTCGCCCATATCGTTATGGTATTTCAATTGGCTTACGCCGTAGGGTTATTAGGCATCGGCGGCGTTATCGACAAAATCGGTACGAAAGCAGGATACGCCGCTTCTCTTTTAGGATGGAGCTTCGCCGCTATGGGACACGCTTTGGCTCGCACCACTTTCGGTTTCGGCGTTGCCAGAGCCGCATTGGGAGTAACAGAAGCCGGAAACTTTCCTGCCGCCAATAAAGCCGTAGCCGAATGGTTTCCCAAAAAAGAGAGGGCTTTGGCAACAGGCATATACAACTCCGGATGTAATATAGGCGCAATAGTAGCGCCGCTAACGGTTCCTTTCATTGCCGAACAATGGGGTTGGCAATGGGCTTTCATTCTTACAGGGGCTATCGGTCTTATCTGGATTGTTTTTTGGTACACGTCATATTCTTCTCCCGAAAAGAAATTAGAAAAAGGCTCATTATCGAAAGCGGAATACGACTACATACATAGCGATAAAGACGAGGCATATGAAGATGCTCCGCAGACAGAAAAAGAACACGTCAGTTGGTTTAAATTATTCAAATACAGACAAACTTGGTCATTCTTTTTCGGTAAATTCCTAACTGACCCGATTTGGTGGTTCTTTATTTTCTGGCTACCGGCCTTCTTAGACGGCGAAAATGCCCGTAAATTAGAAGCATTCGAAGCCTTGTATCCAAACGGAGCTCCGGAAGGCATAGAACCGGGCGTTATCAGTTGGCCGCTGGCAGTAGCCGTAGTATATACGGTTTCTACCATAGGTAGCATTTTCGGGGGATGGTTACCCGAACATTTCATCAATCGGGGTATGAATGCAAACAAAGCGCGCAAACTATCTATGTTTATCTATGCGCTATTGCCCATTACCGTACTTTTCGCCCAAACGTTAGGGCAAATTCATACATGGTACGCTGTGGCGGTTATTAGCATCGGTTGTGCGGCGCATCAAGCATGGAGCGCAAACATATATACCACCGTGTCAGATATGTTTCCTAAAAAAGCGGTTGCTTCGGTATCGGGAATCGGCGGAATGGCCGGAGCCGTTGGCGGTATGCTGATAGCATGGGGAACCGGAATACTGTTAGATCATTTCAAAGCTCTCGGAGAGATAGAAACAGGCTATGGCATCATTTTCGTCGTATGCGCTCTGGCATACATCGTAGCATGGTGTTTAATGCACCTGTTAGTCCCGAGATTCAAACAAATAACCGACTTGTAAAAATTACAACATGAAAAATCTATTTTGCGTAAAAGATAAAGTTATCGTCATAACCGGTGCTACCGGCGTTTTAGGTACGCCTATGGTACTGCATTTCGCTGAACAAGGAGCCAAAGTAGCCATTATCGCCCGCCGAAAAGAAGCAGGCGAAGAACTGGAAAAACGAGTAAAAAAAGCAGGAGGCGAAGCCTGTTTTTTACAAGCGGATGTCCTTGATAAAGACGCATTAGAAAACTGCTATACCCGTTTAATGGAGCGATATGGCCAAATAGACGTATTGATAAACTGCGCCGGAGGTAATATGGCAGGGGCGACTATTCCGCCGGACAAAACCATATTCGACCTTGATATGAATGCATTCGGTAAAGTTGTCGATTTAAATCTGTTCGGCACAGTATTGCCTACCATGATATTCTGCCGAGCCATGACAGAACAAAAAAAGGGATCTATCATTAACGTCGCTTCCGAATCGGCCTTACGCCCTTTAACCCGTGTAGCCGGTTATGGAGTGGCAAAGGCGGCGGTTGTCAACTTCACGCAATACATGTGTGGAGAATTAGCCCGAAAATACGGCGACGGATTACGTGTAAACGCTATTGCTCCGGGATTTTTCTTAACCGAACAAAACAGAACGTTGCTGACTAATCCCGATGGTTCTTTAACAGACCGTTCTAAAACGATATTGGCGCACACGCCTTTCAATCGTTTCGGAGAGCCGGAAGAACTGCTCGGCGCCCTCCAATGGTTAGCCAGCGACGCATCATCGTTCGTTACCGGATCGGTTACAGTTATCGACGGAGGCTTTGACGCATTTTCAATTTAAAAACAAACAATATGTATTTATGTAAACAATCTTGGCGTTGGTACGGCCCGAACGACCCTGTCAGTTTGAGCGATATCCGGCAAGCCGGCGCAACGGACATTGTACACGCCTTACACCATATCCCCAACGGAGAAGTTTGGAGTATTGAAGAAATAAAAAAACGCCAACAAATCATCTTGGATGCCGGTCTGACATGGAGCGTAGTAGAAAGCGTGCCTGTACACGAAGCCATCAAAACCCAAGCGACCGGATTTGAACGCTATATCGAAAATTACAAAGAGAGCTTACGGAATCTTGCCGCCTGCGGAATTTATGTAATTACCTACAACTTTATGCCGGTATTAGATTGGACACGCACCGACCTCGCGTTCGAAATGCCAGACGGATCGCGCGCGCTACGTTTCGAGAGAGATGCTTTTCTGGCATTCGACCTCTTTATTCTAAAACGTCCCAAAGCGCAGGAAGAATATACAGAAGACGAAAAAGTGAGAGCATTAGCTCGCTTTTTTCGAATGACAGACGAAGAGAAACAACTCCTTACCCGTAATATGATAGCCGGATTACCCGGCTCGGAAGAGAGTTTTACTATCGAAGAATTCCGTTTAGCTCTCAGCCAATACGCCAACATCGACGCAGACAAGTTACGGACACACCTCATTCATTTCTTGAAAGAGATTGCACCGGTAGCTGACGAAACAGGTATACAATTAGTAATCCATCCGGACGACCCTCCCTACCCCATTTTAGGACTACCCAGAATTATGAGTACGGCCGATGATTTTAGAAAACTGACAGAAGCCGTACCCAACCCCTCGAACGGACTTTGCTTATGCACCGGTTCATTCGGCGTAAGAGCAGACAACGAACTGGCAAATATGATGCGGGAATTCGGAAATAGAATAAATTTCGTACATTTGCGAAGCACCAAACGAGACGAAAAAGGCAATTTCTACGAAGCGAACCATTTGGAAGGCGACGTAGATATGTACGGTGTTATGCTCGCTTTA
>JAFUKV010000257.1 GCA_017467745.1 Bacteroidaceae bacterium
CAGTAAAAAATAAAAGCTACCAAAATTTTGGTAGCTTTTATTTTTTACTGATTTTGTTGAATTTAGAAATCGTAGCCAAATCCGATATTCAAATAGATGGGGTACATGGCAAATGAAATAGTTTTAAAATCTTTTTCAAATATATCGTTCAATCCCCATGTTAAATCGGCATGTACGGTTAAATGTCTGTAAGCGTTCCATTCTCCACCGAGTTGCATTCCCCATTGAAAGTTACGCAAGTTATCGGAGAAATCGTAAGTAGCGATATTGTCTCCTTCAAAATTTACGCGGCTGCCTGTTGCATCGGGGGAGCGGAGATGTCCATTGTACACATGTCCGGAAAAATCGCCGTCTATCATATACGAAAAATATGGTCCGGCAACTACTTTCCATCGATTGTTAATAAGATAATTATCTAATATCGGAATAGTAAGGAGAGACATTTTTGCTTTTGTCTTTACGCCTCCTGTCCATAAACCTTCTACTTTACCTCCCGTATCGTTGAATATCTCCATACCGTAATTCTTAACGGAGGCTTTGGTTGTCATGTGTTTGTTGTCGAGACGGATACCAATACTGACACCCCATTTTTTTTGTATGTCTAACCATTTAGTAACATTTCCCTCTAAGGTAATGGCTACTCCGGGAGAATAGCTTTCGATATTTCTGATTTCTTCAGGAAGAGGAAGGGGAGAGGTTCCCCCTATGTTAATACCGGCTTTAAACGCATAATCCAACCCATGAAGCGATGACCAAAGTAAACCTTTGTTTTCTGACGGCCGGGATTCAATAGTAGCGGTGCTGAAAGCAATTGCTAAAACAGCTATAATATATTTTTTCATTTGTAATTCTTGTTATAATTATTTATTGTCTTCTTCGCAATGTATAGTTACTTCATCAATCCATAAAGTACTGCCTACCGATCCTTTAAAATCGGCTCCTTCTATACTGGAAGAAAATACTATGGCAAGTTTATATTTTCCTGTTTTGAGATCGTCGTCGTTTATTCCTTTTTTATATTCGAACGGTATATCGAACAGTTTCCACTCATCGGTTTCTTCTGTTGTCGGGATTCTTGCGATAGATATTATTTTTTCTGAGGTCAGAGAGTTGTATCCGTCAAGAAAATCGTCGGTATTATCTGTATTGTATAATACGGCGTATATGTCGCCTTTGTCTTTTCCTTTCATTTCAGGATCGATAAAAAATTTCTTTTTGCCGTCCGGTGTCAATGTGTACGAAGTAAAGTCTTCTCCCGATTTAAATTTATAGTATCCAGAAAGGCGAGTAGGATGTTTGTAGAACGGGAATCCGAATTTTGTCGCTTTTGGGGCATCTTTTAAAGCATTGCCGATTTCGAATGATCCGATGAAAAGGTTTCCGGCGGCAATTGGCATAGAAACCGTTGCTCCGAAACTGCCGGTGTTTTTTGTTTCCAGTTTGACGCCTTTTCCGTGATACCCTTCGGATTGTACGGTAGGATAATCCGAAGGTAACTTAGCCATACCGGTAAGTCGGAATCCCGGATTGCCGCTCGCCCATTGCAACATTTCCGCTTTTCGCAAATCCAGTTCGAAAAATTCGTGATACAATCCGCTATTGTCTATTTTTTCGAAACTGTATTCGGTTGGTAATTCCGATTGCATGATAGTAATGGTATAAACGGCTTCCGTAGTTCCGCTTTCTGATGTAACCCTGAAATCTCGGGCTAAAATATCAGTTCCCGGTAAATTGAAATTGTATTGAGGAGCATTGTCCCCGGACATGGTTTTAACCGGTCTTATTGATGCCCCTTCTGGCAGAAGGAAATTTATTTCCAATGCAGATAAATCGGTAGATTTCGATACATAAATAGTTACGGATTTATTATCTGTATTGATTGTAGATAGTTGAATATTGGAGCCATCGCATCCGTCTATAGCCGCTTCAATATTCAACGCTTCGTCTTGGATGCAGGAAGATGCTGTTAAACATAACATTATCCCCGTTAATACATTTTTTAAATTCATCAGTTTGTTGTTAGTTAAGTGTTTAACGTTCGCAAAGATACGATATAAAATTGAGAAGAGGGATAAAATATCCGAAGAATGTTGGCAATAGTCCGTTTATGAAGTATTTATTATTATGAATTGATTTTACCTTATATTGAAAGTTTACGGTATGATAAGTTACGGAACGATGCGGATATGAAAAAGTAGAAAATCTTATATTGAAGAACAGGAAGTCTCTTTGGAAATACTATAAGTATTTCTGATTTTATATTCGTAGTATCTAATCTGAAATCATATTCAGCCCTTTTTGAAAATACGATTGTTCCCAGTCGTATGGGCGAATAATGTTACTATTCCAAACAACGATATCAATGTCTAATGGTATGTCGCCGGTTTGGTTGGAGTCGGGCATTCTGCCGGCTTGTTTTTCCATTGTTTTATAAAGTTTTTTGAGTTGGTTTAAGTCGAGTTCCGTTTCTATTATTCCGGTACAATTCCAATAATTACGTTTTGAACATGTGCCTATCGGTATGGTTCTGTAACATTCCGAAAATCGGGCAGATATGCAGTCATGCATCAGTTCTGTTATTGCATGTTTCAGAATGATGTCGCCGTTATTTCTGTTCGATGCCAAACCTATTATCGCTTTATTCATTTTTCAATGTCTTTTAAAGAAAGTTGTATGCGTTTACGATTCGTATCTATGTCGATTACCTTAACTTTTAGATGTTGATGTATACTGACCACTTCGGTAGGGTCGGATATAAATTTATCTGCCAGTTGAGAGATGTGTATCAATCCGTTTTCTTTGATACCTATGTCGACAAAGCACCCGAATTGTGTGATATTGGTGACGATTCCCGGCAGAATCATGCCCGGAGTGAGATCGTCTATTGTTTTGATATTCGGGTCGAATGCAAAAACTTTGGCCGTTTGGCGCGGGTCATTTCCCGGTTTATCCAGCTCGTCCATAATATCGTTCAATGTAGGCATACCAATCGAATCGGTCATGTATTTTTCTAATCGGAGGGACTTTTTCAGTTCTTTATTTTTAATCAACGTTTCTACGGATACATTCAAGTCGCATGCCATTTGTCCTATTATCGGATAACTGTCGGGGTGTACAGCCGAGTTATCTAACGGATTGTCAGCATCGGGAATCCTGAGAAATCCGGCACATTGTTCAAAAGCTTTTATTCCCATGCGGGGAACGTTTAAAAGTTCTTTACGATTTCTAAATGCGCCGTGTTCCGTTCTGTAATCGATAATGTTTTGAGCCAGTTGCGGGCCTAATCCGGATATGTATGTCAATAAATATTTGCTGGCGGTGTTGACATTTACACCGACTAAGTTTACGCAACTTTCAACTGTCTGGTCAAGAGATTTTTTGAGAAGCGTTTGGTCAACATCGTGTTGATATTGTCCTACACCGATAGATTTCGGTTCTATTTTTACAAGTTCCGCCAAAGGATCCATTAGTCGGCGGCCGATAGAAATAGCCCCTCGTACGGTAACGTCGTATTGCGGAAATTCTTCGCGGGCGGTTTTGGACGCGGAGTAAATGGACGCTCCATTTTCACTGACGACAAATACTTGTAATGGGCGATCATATCGTAATCCGGTAATAAACTGTTCCGTTTCACGGCTGGCGGTTCCGTTGCCAATGGCAA
>JAFUKV010000258.1 GCA_017467745.1 Bacteroidaceae bacterium
CCTCAATATATTACAACCGATAAAAGGTACTCCGTTAGAAAATCAACCGCCAATAGGACAAGAAGAAATTTTAACTACCATCGCATTATTCAGATTTATAAATCCCGACGCATTTCTTCGTTTTGCAGGAGGACGATCTTCTATCAATAAAGAGACCCAACAGAAAGCTCTCTATATAGGCATTAACTCTGCTATAATGGGTGATATGTTAACTACCATAGGCTCAAAATCGAACGAAGACAAAATTTTATTTCAAGAATCCGGATATACATTATAAGAATATGGAAAATTTTGATAAAGAACATCTTTGGCATCCTTATACATCTACAACAAAACCTCTCCCGACATTTAAAGTAAAATCGGCACAGGGAATTTATATAGAATTAGAAGACGGTCGTAAACTAATAGACGGCATGTCATCATGGTGGGCGGCCATACATGGTTACAATCATCCGGTATTGAATAAAGCGGCAACAGAACAAATCAATAAAATGTCTCATGTTATGTTTGGCGGACTTACACACTCCCCAGCCATTGAATTAGGCAAATTATTACTCTCCATAGTCCCTAAATCTCTGACAAAGATTTTCTATTGCGATTCAGGATCCGTATCGGTTGAAGTAGCTTTAAAAATGGCAGTGCAATATTGGTATGCACAAGGAAAAACGCAAAAATGCAATTTAGTTACGATTCGTAGCGGCTACCACGGCGACACATGGAATGCAATGTCCGTCTGCGATCCGATAACCGGAATGCACTCTATCTTCGAAGGAGCCTTGCCCAAACGTTTTTTTGTACATTCACCCAATTGCCGATTCGGCGATAAATGGAATAATACAGACATAACAGAATTACAAAATTGCATAGAAAAAAACAGAGACACATTAGCAGCACTTATTCTGGAACCTATCGTACAAGGAGCCGGAGGAATGCGCTTTTATCATCCCCAATTTTTAAAAGAGGCACGACGCTTATGTACGGAAAACAATATTCTGCTGATTACAGATGAAATAGCGACGGGATTCGGGCGTACTGGAAAATTGTTTGCTTGCGAACATGCCGGCATAGAACCGGACATCATGTGTATCGGGAAAGCCCTTACCGGCGGATATTTAACAATGGCCGCAACATTAGCGTCCGATCAAGTTGCCGATACCATATCATCCAACTATCCCGGCGTATTTATGCACGGCCCCACATTTATGGGAAATCCATTGGCTTGCGCTATTGCTATTGCATCAATCTCTTTACTGCTGAATAGCAACTGGGAAGAGAATGTCCGCCGCATAGAAAGCCAACTAAAACAAGAGTTACATCCGGCTGCAAGTTTTCCGCAAGTAGCTGACGTAAGAGTATTAGGAGCTATTGGTGTCATAGAAATGAAAAAAGAGGTAAATATGGAAAAGATACAACAACAATTTGTCGATGCCGGCGTATGGGTACGTCCATTCGGAAAGTTAGTTTACATAATGCCGCCTTTTATCATCCGGCCAGAACAACTTTCATTTCTAACAAACGCTTTGTTGAATATAATAAATAGCAAACCGCAATGAATATTCCGGAAAAATTATCGTACATAAAACAACTTGGTAATTATCGTACTTTAACAAACCTGCAACACGACGGATGTTATGTTATCAAAAAGGGAAAAAAGTTATTGAATCTCTCTTCTAATGATTATTTGGGCATAGCCGCCGACATAAATTTCAGAAAAGAATTTTTATTATCTTTTGATATAGAACGCTCCGGATTTTCTGCATCATCGTCCCGTTTACAAACGGGTAATCACCCGGAGTACATACTTTTAGAAGAGAAACTTAAATCTCTTTATAAATCGGAATCGGCAATCATTTTTAACAGCGGATATCATGCTAACACCGGAATTTTACCGGCTATTACAGACAATAAGTCCCTTATATTAGCCGATAAATTAGTCCACGCAAGTATTATAGACGGGATACGGCTTTGTTCTGCAAAAAACATTAGATACCGACACAACGACTATCAACAATTAGAAAGACTTGTACAAGATAATTTTTTACGCTACGAACAAATCGTTATCGTTACCGAAAGCATTTTTAGCATGGACGGAGACGAGGCCGATTTATCTCGTTTATGTCAGATAAAAAAACAATATCCCAATGTTATGCTTTACGTAGACGAAGCTCATGCGTTTGGCGTAAGGGGAAGCAACGGATTAGGATGCGCCGAAGAAAAGAATTGTATAGCCGATATAGACTTTTTAATCGGCACATTCGGAAAAGCG
>JAFUKV010000259.1 GCA_017467745.1 Bacteroidaceae bacterium
ATACACCCCGCCTACACGCAGGCTCCAACTCTGCCCATCGCCAAACTCTTCGTTCAGATACGACTTCCGCTTGCCATATACTTTCTCTGCCAAGCTCAACGGAATAACAGCGTACTCTGCGCTTCGCAACGAATCGACAGTACCCTCTATCATATCGAATGTAAACACTTTCGCATAACCCGAAGTCACAAAGCAAAACTGAGCGGGAATAGAATTTTGCTCTCCTGCATCCGGCTTAATAATATAACCGGAACGAGGCCCCGTCCATATACCGGCATCCTCAATATAAGGTGAACAATTTATTAATTGATGAAGCATCGGAAAAGAAAAACACACAGATTTTCCATCAGGAGAATGATCTTCCAACCGATAAATTCTATCGGCATCTTTGTGAAAACTGTCGAACCCCCATTCAAAACTGACTTGCACCATCAGCATGTAAAATACGGAGAACGCAATAGACAAACTCAGTATATTTAATAAGAACGACACTTTATACCTTTTAAATGAATATAAGAAACTTCTCATAGCACTATTTATTTTTTATTGTTTTACATAATAAATATATCAAAATCCGTGCCACTTTACAACAAATTAATAATCAATAATATGCAAAAACAACACTTTCTTTTCTGTCTATTTTTTAGACACCGGTTGTCTTATTTTTAGACACAATAGCCATATTTATCTCCATCAAAATAAAATTAAACTCCGAACAATTAAAGTACAAAAATCGTTATAATGACAAAACAGAGAAACAACGATGAAGTTTTCAAAAAAACTTAATTAACGAGAACATTTTGGTCAACTTAATCGTTATATAATAAACAACCTACTAAAAGTATAAAGATATGAAATTTGAATTACCGCCGTTACCTTACGATCTGGATGCGCTCGAACCTGTTATCAGCGCCCGAACACTCAGTTTTCATTACGGAAAACATGAACAAACGTATATCAACAACTTAAACGATTTGATTATCGGAACCAAGTTTGAAAATATGCCGTTAGAATAGATTGTAAAAGCATCCGATGGCGCAATATTCAACAATGCGTCCCAAGCGTGGAACCATATATTCTATTTCAACTCGTTTACTCCTAACGCTTCCAAAGGTCCCAAAAACGGGCTGAAAAAAGCAATTGATGAACAATGGGGAGATGTTGAAACTTTCAAAAAAGAATTTGAAAAAGCCGGAACCGGAGTATTCGGATCGGGTTGGGTATGGTTAGCGAAAAAACCTGACGGAAAACTGGAAATTATGAAAGAATCGAATGCCGGTACTCCGTTAACAAAAGGATATACACCGCTATTGACATTCGACGTTTGGGAACACGCATACTATTTAGACTACCAAAATCGACGAGCAGACCAATTGAAAGCCCTGTGGGACATCGTAAATTGGGAAGTTGTCGAAGCAAGATACTTATAATTCGCACTTTTCTAACAGTAGCGCGTGATGCGTAACTTTATCTAGCACTTTAAAATAAGCATAATGTGATGAATTCTAAAAGAGAGGAATGCTATGTGAATAGGCCCTCTCTTTGTTTTTTGTATAGCCTAACGGCTAAGACAAAATATTTTAGAAGCATAAAATCAATATACATAAAAATACCGCACACCATAAAGCACAATACGACTACTCCTTATTAAGATTAAACATATATGCGTAAAATCCGGATAAAATAATTACTTTTGCTTCCGGTTTAACAACTCACAGAAATGGAAAATATAAAAATAGGCTTAGCATGCGATCATGCCGGATTTGAGTTAAAACAGTACGTCAAAGCTTGGTTAGAACAAAAAAATATCGCTTACGAAGATTTCGGTACAAACTCCACCGAAAGTTGCGATTATCCAGATTACGCCCATCCGTTAGCCGAAGCGGTAGAAAACGGAACATGTCATTTGGGTATCGCTATTTGCGGAAGCGGTAACGGAATAAATATGACTCTGAACAAACATCAAGGCGTCAGAGCTGCATTATGCTGGACAGACGAGATAGCTCGTCTCGCACGCCAGCACAACAATGCTAACGTACTGGTAATGCCCGGTCGTTTCATATCGCAAGAAACGGCATCGAGCATTATGAATGAATTTATCTACACACCGTTTGAAGGAGGTCGCCACATCCGGCGAATCGAAAAAATTCCTTTAAAGAATCATTGATTTATATCAAAAATAAGCAGATAGGACATTTAACCGAATCTGCTTATTTTTTTGAGTTGCTCTTCATTTATAATTTTGATTTTCCTTCCGTCTACTATTATCAATTTTTCATTATAAAAACTGGACAAAGTACGGATAGCATTGGAAGTAGTCATATTGGAAAGACTGGCTAAATCATCGCGAGACATATAGATATTGATCGTAGCGTTATCCTCTTCCAATCCGTAACTTTCTTTTAAATGCAACAACGATTCGGCCAAACGCCCCCGTATATGCTTCTGCGTCAGATTCACGGTACGAGTGTCTGACCGGCCAAGCCCCACAGACAGCTCTTTTATAAAGAAGTAAGCGAATTGATTATTTTGTTTAATCAAATTTTCAATAATTTCCATCGGGACTAAACCGATAGTGGCAGCTTCGAAAGCGCAAGCCGATGTCCCGTAATTCTCTTCGGCAAAAAAAGCCCGATACCCGAAATATTGTACCGGACGAATAAGACGTATAATTTGCGCACGGCCACCTATACCATCCTTATAAATTTTCACTTTTCCTTTCAACAAACACATCAAATGTGTAGGTTTATCGCCTTCACAATAAATCATACCGTTTTTTTTGAAAGTCTGTATCTGAAAATTTTCCAAAAGAATTTTCTGCTCATCGCCGTTCAATATCTCCCACATTTGGGACATTTCATCCTGTAAAACGGACTCGGTTATACGTCTTATCATTATCAGCTGCTACATAACAATGTTATACAGCACAAATATATCAAAAAAAAAGACAAGTCATTACTTCTGAAACAAAAAGATAAAGATTTTATCCGGATTTTTCGATAATAGCACGGAATCGGCATAAGATTTACACCTAAAAAGTATTATCTTTGTTGCGGTTTAAATAGTAAAGGCGGAATATTTGTATTCCGAAATATAAATATAAACACACAATTAAAATCAAAATAACGTAATGAAACACATTATTCTTTTCTCAGCAATGTGCTTCTTGTTGTCATCGTGCGGCGGCAGTTGCAAAGATACGCCAACCGTTAAGTATGAAGACAAGAGCTTTGTCGATTATGTAAACCCTTTAATGGGTACGGACTCTAACATAGCCCTTTCTACCGGAAACACCTATCCGGCAATAGCCATGCCTTGGGGTATGAATTTCTGGACGCCTCAAACCGGAAGAAACGGCGACGGATGGGCATATACGTACAACAGTACACATATCAGAGGATTTAAACAAACTCACCAACCCAGTCCATGGATCAACGATTATGGACAATTTTCAATCATGCCCGTTAAAGGGATGAAAATAGATCAACGCCAACGAGGCAGCTGGTTTTCGCATAAAGCGGAAATAGCTAAACCGAACTATTACAGCGTATATCTGGCTGATCACGACATTACAACGGAAATCACGCCTACCGAACGTGCTGCAATGTTCCGTATCACATTCCCAGAATCGGATAGTTCCGGTGTTGTAATAGATGCTTTCGATCGGGGTTCATCTATCAAAATTATTCCCGAAGAAAGAAAAATCATGGGATATACTACCCGCAACAGTGGCGGAGTACCCGAAAATTTCAAAAATTACTTCATCATCGAATTTGATAAAGATTTCGACTACTCAACCGTTTGGAGCGACGGTAAACCCAAAGCCGGTAAAGAACTTACCGACCAATATGTAGGTGCTTATATTTTGTTTAAAACAAAAAGAGGCGAGCAAGTACACGCCCGCGTAGCTTCATCATTTATCAGCTACGACCAAGCAGCACTAAACATGAAAGAATTGGGTAATAAATCGTTCGACCAATTGAAACAAGCCGGAGCAGACCGTTGGAATGACGTTTTGGGACGAATTGAGGTAACCGGTTCGGATGCCAAAAAACAGACATTCTATTCTTGCTTGTATCGTTCCGTTTTATTCCCGCGCATGTTCTACGAATTCAACGAAAAAGGCGAAGTTGTACATTACAGCCCGCACACCGGCGAAGTATTGCCCGGATATATGTTTACCGATACTGGATTCTGGGATACTTTCCGTTGCTTGTTTCCCTTCGTCAACTTAGTATATCCGTCTATGGGCGAAAAAATGCAAGCAGGTTTGTTGAATACTTACAAAGAAAGCGGATTCTTGCCCGAATGGGCATCTCCGGGACATCGCGGATGTATGGTAGGTAACAATTCGGCTTCTGTTGTAAGCGATGCTATCTTGAAGAACATCACGGATAAAGCCATTATGGAAGAGCTCTATGAAGCGATGTTGAAAACGGCAAACAGCGTTCACCCGCGCATAGGTTCTACCGGACGACTCGGATATGAATATTACAACAAATTAGGCTATGTTCCCTACAATGTAGGAATAAACGAAAGCGCAGCCCGCACGTTAGAATACGCTTACGACGATTGGTGCATCGCACAAGTGGGTAAAATGTTGAATCGTCCGCAAGAAGAGATTGACCTTTACATTGCCCGCAGCCAAAATTACAAAAACCTGTTCGATCCCGAACATAAACTTATGAGAGGCAAAAACGAAGACGGAACTTTCCAATCACCCTACAACCCCTTAAAATGGGGCGACGCCTTTACCGAAGGAAACGCATGGCACTATACTTGGTCGGTATTCCACGATGTACAAGGATTAATAGATTTGATGGGCGGAAAGAAAGAATTTGTTCAGATGATGGATTCTGTGTTCAGCGTACCTCCTATTTTTGACGACAGCTATTATGGCGGCGTTATCCACGAAATTCGCGAAATGCAAATTATGAACATGGGTAATTATGCACACGGTAACCAACCTATCCAACACATGATTTACTTGTACAACTATGCAAACGAACCGTGGAAAGCACAATACTGGCTGCGAGAAACAATGGATAAACTTTACACGGCTACGCCCGACGGATATTGCGGCGACGAAGACAACGGTCAAACATCTGCATGGTATGTCTTCTCATCTATGGGCTTCTACCCCGTTTGTCCGGGTGCAGATCAATATGTAATGGGATCGCCCCAATTCCCCAAAATCGTATTACATCTCGAAAACGGAAAAGATGTAACCATCGATGCTCCCGAAAACAACAAAGCAACCCGTTACGTAAAAGCTGTTCAACTCAACGGACAAGACTATACCAAAAATTATATCAATTACCAAGATTTGTTGAACGGAGCTTCATTTACATTCACAATGTCTGATAAACCGAATACGAATAGAGGAACCGGCGAAGACGATGTACCCTACTCCTATTCATTGCACGATAAAAAATAAAAACTTATTTTAAAGAAAACCGGCAAGGATAAATTATACCTTTTTAGCCGGTTTTCTTTTTTCCCTCAAAACACACAAAACGATGAAAATAAAAAACTGGTTGATCTCATTAACTGCAATATCGACGCTTATCGCCTGCCAAGACACGAAAAGCCCGGTAGACTATGTAAATCCTTATATGGGAAATATGAGCCACATGCTGGTTCCTACATACCCGACAGTACACCTACCTAACAGCATGTTGCGCATCCGTCCCGAACGAGACAATCATACAAGCGATTATATGTACGGGTTGCAATTGTTAATGCCCTCGCACCGTAGCGGATCTTTATTCCGGTTGTCTCCCGTCCAAAAATCGGAAAGGGAAACAATAAACGAAATAGAAACTTACACTTGGGACAACGAGACATTAACTCCATATCGTCATCAAGTCTATTTAGACAACCAACAAATAAGCGTAGACTTTGCCCCTTCTCACCAATCGGCCATTTATGAAATAAGTTTTCAGGGCAACAATCCGGCCGAAAACATTTTGGTATTCCATTCCGGACGCGGCACACTGCAAATAGACAGCAACACCGTATCGGGATTCCAACGAATGGGAGGCAATACAACCGCTTATATTTATATGGAAACGGATGTGAAACCCGAAACATCTGGATATCTTGAAAACGGAAAACTAATTGTTTCTGAAAACGGACAGGTAACACCTCACAAAAACGTTGCCATGACATTCGGGAAAAACGACGGTAAAGTAAACGTCCGTTACGGCATTTCATACATCGACATAGAGCAAGCTAAAAAGAACTTAGAACGCGAAATAACCGATTTTAACGTAGAAAAAGTAGCGAAAGAAGGCCGTAAAATCTGGAATGAAACACTGGGCAAGATTTATGTAGAAGATGACAATGAAAACAACAAAGCTATTTTCTACACTTCACTGTACAGAACCTACGAACGAATGATAAACATCTCCGAAGACGGTCGCTATTTCAGCGGATCGGACAAACAAGTACACAACGACGACGGTACTCCATTTTTTACTGACGACTGGATTTGGGATACTTACCGTGCCGTACATCCGTTGCGTACTATCATAGAGCCGACAATGGAAAGTCAAATGATAAAATCGTACATCCGCATGGCGCAACAATCGGGGAAAAATTGGCTACCTACTTTTCCGGAAGTAAACGGCGACTCTCACCGTATGAACGGTAATCACGGTATTGCTGTAATTGCCGATGCCGTAGCAAAAAATCTCGGCGGATTCGATTTAGAAGCAGCTTACGAAGCCGGAAAAAATTCAGTTTTAACAGAAACTCATGCGCCTTGGTCAAGAAGAGAAGCTGGCGCTTACGACCAACACTACAAAGACTACGGTTATTTTCCGGGATTGAAAATAGGTGAACAGGAAACCTTACCTGAAATAAACGGAGGTGAACGCCGTCAATCAGTCGCCGTAACATTAGCGGCCGCTTATGATGATTGGTGTCTGTCACAAATAGCCGAAAGATTAAACAAAAAAGAAGATGCCGCATTTTTCGGGCAACGAGCATTAAATTATAGAAATCTCTATAACGATAAAACAGGATTTTTCCATCCGAAAGACTCGGAAGGCAATTTTATAGAACCGTTCGACTACAAGTTTTCTGGCGGAATGGGCGCTCGCGATTATTACGATGAAAACAACGGTTGGACATACCGTTGGGATGTTCCTCACAACATTCCCGACCTAATCGCTTTAATGGGTGGAAACGAAGCCTTTTGCCGTAACTTAGACCAACTTTTCAACGAAGGTCTCGGGAAAATAAAATGGGATTTCTGGGCGCAACTTCCCGACCAAACTGGAAACGTAGGACAATTCTCTATGGGTAACGAACCATCGTTGCATATCCCATATCTATATAATTATGCCGGACAAGCATGGAAAACCCAAAAACGAATACGCCGCCTAATTGAACAATGGTTCCGCAACGATTTAATGGGTGTACCGGGCGACGAAGATGGAGGCGGAATGTCTGCTTTCGTTGTATTTTCAGCTATGGGCTTCTACCCCGTAACTCCGGGAACCGACCTTTACACCATCGGTAGTCCGATGTTCGAAAAAACAGTTATCACTCTCGAAAACGGTAAAACATTTACCATAAAAGCTCCGAATTGCTCGTATAATAACAAGTACATACAATCGGCAACATTAAACGGAAAACCGTTTAACAGTTTGATGATTTCACATCAAGATATTATCAATGGCGGAGAACTGGTATTAGTTATGGGCAATAAAGCAAACCCTCAATGGG
>JAFUKV010000260.1 GCA_017467745.1 Bacteroidaceae bacterium
GGTTTCTTACAGCTTACTTTTCAGTACAGGAAGGAGAACGGACAATAACGGGAACCCCCCGTATGCAACAACGTCCTATCCGGCTGTTAGTAGATGCGTTACGGTCATTAGGCGCAAATATCGAATATTTGAATAACGAAGGTTTTCCCCCTTTAAAAATCAACGGGCAAAAATTAACGGGAGGAACTTTAACTCTCGAAGGGAACGTCAGCTCTCAATACATTTCGGCGTTATTGATGATTGCTCCTTATATGGAAAAAGGTCTTTCTTTAACGTTAAGCGGCGAAATTATATCGAAACCGTATATTGAAATGACCATACAACTGATGCGGGAGTATGGCGTTTCGACCGATTGGGACGAGAATATCATACGCATCGCACCACAACGATATACCCCGACAGCCTTTCATGTAGAGTCGGATTGGTCGGCAGCATCGTATTGGTATGAAATAGCTTCATTGATTCCGAACAGTGTTTTCGAATTATCGGGATTGAAAAATCCCAGTACACAAGGAGATGCTCGAATAGCGGAATTTTTCAAACCCTTAGGCGTGGAAACGCAATACACCGAAACAGGGATCCGATTAACACATACCGATATCCGAAAGAACGAGATAAACCTCGATTTAACCAACCAACCGGATTTAGCCCAAACTCTGGTAGTTACATGCGCACTGTTGAATATTCCATTTCGCTTTACCGGTTTGCAAAGCCTTAAAATAAAAGAGACCGACCGCATTACCGCTCTTAAAACGGAATTAAGCAAATTGGGTTACGTAATTACCGATAAAAACAACTCCGTTTTAGAATGGGGCGGACAACGGAAAAGCCCGGAAACCGCTCCGGATATAGATACATACGACGACCACCGCATGGCAATGGCTTTTGCTCCGGCAGCCATGTTGTTTCCGGGATTGATTATAAACCATCCGGAAGTGGTAAGCAAATCATATCCCGATTTCTGGAACGATTTAAGACAATGCGGATTCTCAATAAATGAAGTATAAAACGACTAAATGGCATATATTCTTTACATATTAGGAGCGTTGTTTTTATTAGGCGTATTCGCCGCCATAGCGGGACGAATGCGCGACAAAAAACAGGAAAAACGCTTGGCAAACGGCGAAACGGATGCGATTCAAGAAGTTCAAATCCCCGATGCCGAATGTTGCGGAGCGCACGAAATATGTGAAAAAGAGAGTCTATTATCGGCCGTTAGCAAAGATATAATCTATTATGACGATGAAGAGTTAGACCGCTTTTCCGGTCGCCGCTCTGACGATTACACGGATGACGAAACCGCTGAATTCAGCGAAATCTTCTATACGCTGCAAGATACGGATGTAGCCGGATGGGTACGTAGCCTACAACTGCGGAATATCGCCGTACCGGACGGACTGAAAGATGAAATCATTTTAATTGTAGGAGAAAGACGAACGTCATAATTCCAAAATAGAAACAAACCCGATGTTGGAGATTTTTCAATATACTTTTTTTCAAAACGCACTGTTGGCCGTGCTGATACTTAGCGTAGGTTGCGGAATTGTAGGGACATACGCCGTTACCCGCAGGTTGGTCTTTATAGCCGGAGGTATCACACACGCTTCGTTCGGCGGATTAGGTATCGGTTTTTTTCTTGGCATTCAGCCTACTTTAACCGCTTTGGTGTTTGCTGTCTTATCCGCATTCGGGGTAGAATGGGTATCGAAACGGGGAAATATACGAGAAGATTCCGTCATAGCGGCCTTTTGGTCATTGGGCATGGCTATCGGTATTATCTTTGTCTTTCTTACACCCGGTTATACTCCGGGATTAACGGAATTTTTATTCGGAAACATCCTAACTATTACGCACACCGATCTTTGGATATTTTCTTTATTCACCGTTTTGCTGTTAGTCTTTCTGGCTTTCTTCTTCAAACCGCTTATTTTTGTCGCTTTTGACAGAGATTTTGCCCGTACACGTTGTTATCCTGTACAACTGATAGAATATGTCATGATGTTTTTCATTTCTGTTTGCATCGTACTATCCATTAGATTAATAGGCGTAATGTTAATGATGTCGCTACTCACCATACCGCAGAACATAGCAATGCTATACTGCAATAAATTTAAAAGTATTATCATCGCATCGTCTGCTATCGGCATCGTTGCCGGCATATCCGGCCTGTATTTGTCTTATTTGTTAAATGTACCCGCAGGCGCTTGTATCGTATTTATGCTTGTTCTGTTTTTTTTGTCAGCGAAAATTCAACTTGCGATTTATCGAAAAAAATAAAGGAGAAAAAAACTTTCTCCTTCATTTTATATATTACAACCGTTTCAATTCATCTTTAAACTTATAAGTCATCAACTGGTAAATCAACCGCGCCGCCAGAAAATCGGGAGCTTTGTTTATTTGGTTCGGACACAGTTCCACCACATCAAATCCAACCACATTACGCGACTCGAAAACGGTACGCAAAAAGTGCAATACATCATAATATCCCAACCCTCCGGGCTCGGGCGTTCCGGTAGAAGGCATAATAGAAGGATCAAATACATCGAGGTCGATAGTTATATAAACATTCTCCGAAAGTGTGCGTACAGCTTTCTCTTTCCAATTTTTCTCGAACAATATTTTATGCGCAAAGAAAATACGCTCCGGATCATAATACGCAACTTCTTCATCACACATGCTGCGAATACCGACTTGTGTTATCGGGCAAAGCTGTTTTGCTTGATACATAACGCAAGCGTGATTCAACTCCGAACCTTCGTAAGTGCTTCTTAAATCAGAATGAGCATCTAACTGCAAAACCGTCAGATTTTCATAATGTTCGGCCGCAGCTCGCACAGTACCTATTCCAACGGTATGATTTCCCCCTATGGTTACGGGAAATTTTCCATCATCAAAAAGCTGAGATACATTTTTCCGAACGGCTTCGCATAACGCTTCCGGTGTTGTATCTTCTAAAACGGGAGGACAAGTATGGATACCTTTCTCATAAACTTGCATGCGAGTTTCTATATCGTACCATTCCAATGCAACAGAGGCCTCTAATAACGCCTCCGGACCTTTTTCGGAACCTCGTATCCACGTACTGGTAGCATCATACGGCACAGGTAATACCGCAATAGCCGCATTTTTATAATCTGTATATTTTCCTGATAATCCTGCAAAATTCTCCATAATATATTGTCTGTTTCAATTAGAAAGGCAAAGATATGTTATTTCCGGCAAAAGGCAATTAAATTGCCCAAGAAGCGTTTTCATTCGGTTCGGCATTTGGCTCAACATTCTATTTACGCTATATTTGCAAAAACCGAACATACCACAGATTTATGTTTGTCAGAATTTTATTTTTACTGGCTTTATTCATTACAGGATGCTCAAAACCAAGCATTACAACAGTTTCACAAGGAGAATATAAAATAACATACAACCTGAACAACGGGTTAGCAAGTATATATCGAGGGGACTCGCTACTTTTCGAACATTTGCATGCAGAATACGAATGGAACGGAACAATTGTAACGGGCAATTCGTACGCAAAAAGAGAATGGCATGAACAACCAGTTAACAACACACATGGAAACGGCACAATGTATGAAATAAAACACTCCGGAAAAGGATTACCCGATATGTGGCAACGTTTCTACCTCTACCCGTCAAGGTCTTATCTTCTAACCGAGATAGAAATCTATTCCGACACGGCAATCGCTTCGAATTATATGGCTCCGGCAATCACTTATACCGACTGCAAAAAGTCTGATAAAATGCTGTTCATTCCTTTCGACAACGATAAATGGGTTCAATTCGACGTACTGCCAATCGGTAAAAACACATCTTACGAAGTTACCTCGCTGTTTTCTCCCGACAGCCGAGAAGGCAAGGTTATCGGCTCGGTCGAACACGATTGTTGGAAAAGCGCCATACAAACAGGGGAAATAACCGACAAAGGCATCCGTCTGGAATGTTTCGGCGGAATATCGTCATCTTTCACCAGAGATACGTTACCTCATGGAAAAGTATCGGGAAAACGTATAAAATCGCCGAAAATATTATTAGGCATTTTTCCTGACTGGCGAAAAGGAATGGAAGAATTTGCCGAAGCGAATAATCGAGAAACACCGGGACGGACATGGCAAACCGCTATCCCGTTCGGATGGAACAGTTGGGGAAGCATACAACAAAACATCCACCTGAAAAATACAACGGAAGTTTCCGATTTTTTCCGGGATAACATACAGACATCTGCATTAAAAGACATTCCGGTATATATAGGGTTAGACTCGTATTGGGACAATTTTTCCGATGCGGAACTGGCTCAATTTGTAAGCCATTGCAAAAAGAACGGACAGGAAGCCGGCATATACTGGGCTCCTTTTGTGGACTGGGCGCGCAACCCTGAGCGAACGGTAGAGGGTAGTGATACTCCTTATTCCGAAACATACCTGTATGCCAATGGAAAACCGCAAGATTTAGACGGAGCTTGGGCGGTAGACCCCACACATCCTGCCATAAAAAAACGCATGGAAGTCTATATAAACAGATTTAAAAAAGCCGGATTCAAATATATTAAAATAGATTTTCTGACACACGGCGCATTAGAGGCAGACAAACACGCCGACAGTTCCGTTACCACAGGAATACAAGCCTACAATGCGGGCATGAAATATCTGACGGAATTATTAGGCGAAGACTTTTATATAACTATGGCTATATCGCCGCTTTTCCCATCGAATTATGCGCATAGCCGCCGGATAGCTTGCGACGCTTTCGCCTCGATTGCCGATACGGAATATACCTTGAACGGCATGTCATACGGCTGGTGGTTGGGCAATTGTTACGCATTCAACGATCCTGATCACTTGGTTTTACAGAAAGACAACGAAACAGAAGGCGAGAACCGAGCGCGTATCACATCGGGAGTTATTACAGGAATCATGATGTCGGGAGATGATGTCAGCCAAACGGGAACTGTTCAAACTAAAAATCGAGTAAAACAATTTTTTGCCAATAAAGCCATTATCTCATTAGCGCGCAGCAAACAATCATTTTATCCCGTTTACGGCTATCTGCCGTCTGATAAACGGCGTTCCGAACGCTTTTTCATATCAACCGATAAAGACTCGACATATGTAGCCGTTTTCAATTTTGAAGAAAACCGTCAGACTTTTCGATTTCCTGTTTCCGATTTAGATCTGCCTACCGGAAAAATCTTTTCGACGCAAGAATTATGGAGCGGAAAAAACGGCTATATCAAAAATGACACCCTGTCTGTTACTTTACCGGACAAAGATGCAGCCCTATTTAAAATTACCCGATAACCGTTATTTTTTTACCTGTTGTGAAGGCGTCGTTTTTTTAACCGGAACTGTTTTCTTTTGTCCGGATTTCTTCGCCGCAGTCGTCTTCTTGGGTTGCGTCTGAGGAACTGTCAGTTTGAATTTCCGGATATATTGCTGCCGATTTCCGCAATTATCGGTTACTGTCATAACCAATTCATGCTCTTTATCTCTCGACACCCGTTTCCGGTCTATTTTATAACTAAGAGTAGCGGTTTTCGCATCGTATTCAAACAACGCATATTCCCCATCGATAACACCTCGAAAATGACCGACTCCGGTTTGTGAATCGCCTATACGGAATTTTATATAACCGTTTTTCACCCAACTTTCAGGAGACAATGGCGTTATAACCGGAGCAACAGTATCGACCTTAACGGCAAACATACCGAACGAATTTGTAGATATTTCATAAAAACCGTCGTCATATTTGCCTTTGGCCGCCCATTCTCCCCCATTGGGTTGAATACAAGCCATATAATATTTTTGTTTGTCGGCGACTTTATCCGAATCTATCCTTACCCGTAAAGTATACGAGTTATGAACCGGAACTTCGGGCGTATGAATACTATGAACTGCCGACAAATATCCGGGACGTTCTTCTCGGCGATAAGAAAACGGAACATCTTCATAAAAAGAGTTTTCGGGAATTTCAACCCGCGCCCCGTCATAGATGCCCGTGTACGGCAAATCGTAAGCCAGAAGAGTATCACACGCAATGGCCGGCGTAAATTCATGCTTTTTCCCCTGAATGGAGAATTTCAGCACCGTCTTATTGCCGAAAGCATCCCGCAAAGTATATACGCACGGATATACTCGCTCTTCGTTTATATTTATAATACCCTGATTAACAGTATTTTTATAAACACTCAACTTAGATCCTTTATCCACTTTCGACTTCATAACGAACGATCGTTTCGTTTTCCACTCTTTATAATCGATAAAACTATTCAGATAGCGGGTTTCCTCAAAAGGAATCCGGTCGAGAACAGAAGAGAATATCAATTGACTGTCTACCTGCAATTGAATAGAATATACCCCATATATATTGGTGGTTTCGTTCATGTAATCGTATGCTTTTACTCCTAAATATACTTCACCCCATGCGGTAAGAGGCTTACTTAGGGTAACGGGCGCATTCTCTTTTTTTACCAACGTAACGCCGTCTTCTCCATTGCTATATCCTTTACCGGGAATAGCCGTTAAATAAACGCCTCTAATTTGCGGTTTACGGGTATCTTTCAACAAGTGCCGGAAATAAGGCAACGGATCTACCGGCGCTTGGCTCTCTATTTCTCTAATTTCAAAATGTACGTGCGGCCCACCCGAGCTACCCGTATTGCCGCTTTTCGCGACTAACTGACCTCTTTTTACCGGAATTTCATCCGCTCCGAAAGTTAAATTCACCGAAAAACTTTCATTTTCGTACTGACGAGCCTTTACAATAGAATCTATCTGTGCATTAAAACCGTTCAAATGCCCGCAAACGGTAGTAATGCCCAACGACGGATGAGTGATATAAAGCGCTTTTCCGTATCCCGACGGAGAGACGCTAACACGAGAAACATACCCTTCCGCTATGCTGTAAACCGATTTGCCGACAACTCCTTGTGTTTTAAAATCAAGACCGGAATGAAAATGATTACCGCGCAACTCTCCAAAGTTTCCGCTCAAATATAACGGTATCCGCAACGGAAGATCTGTTTTATGCGGATTCGTTACTTGTTTTTGCGCAAAACCTTGAACAAAAGAAAAAACAAATATTATCAAGAGATATATTGATTCTTTTTTCATTATCATTTATTTATATCGCAAAAATAAGGAATTCTTTTCAAGAAAATACAAAATATGCCGAAATACAAATCATACTTACAGGCAAACGGACGACATTCCGTCAAGCGCATAGACACGTTTCCCGACAGGCAATCTACTGTGTCGCGAATCTTATCGACCGTTACAAGAGATATTTATGCGTTTTCATCCTCATAAAGAACGAACTACCTCTGAACCGGATTCTTTTTCTAAATCGGCTCAGAGGTAGTCAGAAAGTTTTTATCCCAGAAAACTTATAAAGTTCAAAAAGCTATCCTCCGAAATCGTCGAACATCAACATTTCACGAGGTACGCCCAGATTCCATAACATTTTTTTAACAGCTTCGGCCATCGGACCGGGTCCGCACATATAATATTCTATATCTTCGGGAGCCTCATGGTCTTTCAAATATGTTTCGTAAATAACCTGATGAACGAAACCGGGCGTGTATTTCACTCCGGCTGCATCGGCAGCAGGATCGGGACGGTCAAGAGCCAAATGAAATGAGAAATTGGGGAAATCTTTTTCCAATTGAAGAAAATCTTCCAAATAAAATACCTCATTCAACGCACGCGCACCATAGAAATACGACATCTTTCTGTCTGTCGTATGTAAAGTTTTTGTCATGTGCATAATCTGAGCACGCAACGGAGCCATACCTGCTCCACCGCCTACCCACATCATTTCACGTTTTGAGTCGAATATCGGATGAAAATCTCCGTAAGGACCGCTCATCTTCACTTTGTCTCCGGGCTTCAAACTAAAAATATAAGACGACGCTATACCGGGCATAACATCCTGAAAACCGACTTGCGGCTTCGGTTTAAACGGAGGCGTAGCAATACGTACCGTCAACATAATACGGTCTCCCTCAGCCGGATAGTTCGCCATAGAATAGGCACGGATAGTAGGTTCGGTATTTTTACATTTCAACCCGAACAATCCGAATTTTTCCCATGCAGGCAGATACTCTTCCGTAATCAGCGTTTTATCTATATCTTTATCATAGTCCATTTCATAAGTCGGAATACTGATCTGAGCATACGAACCGGGTAAAAAATTCATGTGCTCTCCTTTGGGTAGAGCAACAATAAATTCTTTGATAAACGTCGCTACGTTCTTATTGCTGATAACTTCGCACTCCCATTCTTTCACGCCCAAAACCGATTCCGGAACTTTTATCGACATATCATTCTTTACCTTAACTTGACATCCTAAACGCCAATGCTCTTTTTGCTGTTTACGGCTAAAATGACTTACTTCCGAAGGCAATATTTCACCACCGCCTTCTATTACTTGACATTTACATTGAGCGCATGATCCTTTTCCTCCACAAGCCGACGGTAAAAATATTCCGTTTGCCGACATAGTGCTCAGCAACGTACTGCCCGACTCAACTTCTAACGTGTCTTCGCCATTAATAGTTATTTTCACTTTTCCCGAAGAAACCAATTTCTTTTTCGCTACCAAAAGAATAGCTACCAAAAGCAACGTCAAAACCAGAAAAATAACTACTGACGATAAGATTGTTAATGTACCAATCATTTTTATATTCTATTTTTATTGTATGATACTCGGTTTATAGTTTGATTCCCAAAAA
>JAFUKV010000261.1 GCA_017467745.1 Bacteroidaceae bacterium
AACCGCCTATACCTATCATTTCGTTGAAAGCTTTCCATTGAGGAAATCCGTTGTTGGATGCGTGTATAATAACTACTCCACCTCCTTTTTTTACGTAATTCTCAAACGCTTCTTGTGTAGATTGCGGCCAGTTATCTGTTGTATTGTAGTCGAATAAAACAACATCGTATTTATTGAACGGTGCAGAGAAATTTTTTACTTCGGTGGTAGTAGGTGTTAAAACAATATCGGTTTCGAATATTTTGGCTGCATCTAGCGCTTTTTTCATAAAAATATGCGTCCTTTTCCAATCGTGGTTGTTTTGTCCTGAAATCAATAGAACTTTGATTGTTTTTTTTGTTGGAGCAGAAAAAGCCGCCATTGGCAATAGAAACAAACAAATTATAATGTATTTATAATAAAAACATTTTTGAAATAAATTGAAAGAAACTGTGCTTTTCATTAGTCCTTTGAATTATATTTTTGGTTATTTTGATTATTTGAATGCTAAGATAGAAAAAATAAATATATTATCATTATATATAAATATTATTTTACATTAATTAAGAAATACCCGTCTGTTTTTGGGGAGGCACTTTTTCTTTTTTATTATAAATTTACGGCAAAGATTCGTATTTTTGCTTGAATTATTATGGGATTATATATGCGTAAGTATTTTCATCTTAATATATGGAGTTTTTTTGTCTTATTCATTTTGTTCGTTTCATGCTCTGATGATGATAAAGGTAAAGATGTCGACGTTCCGTCTCCAAAAGCACAGCATACGGTTTTTATGTACATGGCAGTGGATAATTCGTTGTATTCGGAAACTTCCAGTGTATTGAATAAATTGCTAAGAGGTGTAAATATCTCGGGATTGAATGATTGCAATTTAGTTGTTTATTTGGATAATTGGGGAGAATTACCCCGTTTGATGGAGGTTAGAATAGGAGAAAGCGGTAGGGCGGAATGGCGTACGGTTAATTCGTATAATGAGCAGGATTCTTCGTCTCCGGAGGTTTTAGGTCAGATAATAGAAGAAGTGTCAACCCGATATCCGTCCGATTCATATAGCTTGATTATTAGTTCGCACGGAATGGGTTGGATACCGATTGTCGATTCTTATACTACCAGAAGAATGTCGGATGCGGAGATGCTTTTACCTGATGGAATTAGTTTTTTAGATACTTCTGTGGCGACGCGGGCTTTTATTCAAGACAAAAGTAATTGGATGGAAATAGATGAATTTTGCCGTGCCGTACCCGACCGTATGTTCGATTTTATTTTATTCGACGCTTGTTATATGGGTAGTGTCGAAATTGCTTATGCGTTACGTAATAAAACGGATTATCTGATATTCTCTCCGGCGGAGGTGTTGGCCGAAGGGTTTCCATATCATTTATTGATGAGCGACATGCTTACTCCTAACCCGGATTTACAAGCTATATGTGAAGGATATTTCAATTATTATGCTAATAAAACGGGTACGGATTGTTCGGCAACAATTGCTTTGGTTGATTGCTCGCAAATGGACGCATTAGCTTCTACCGTGCGAGATGTCTTATTAGAAAGCGAGACGGGAGGTGCAGTTGATGACTATCTGCAAGTGCAGCGTTATGATAGATTAAGCGCCCGTATTTTATTTGATTTAGATGACTATATGTCGAGAATAGGCGTATCTGCATATAGTCGTTTTGTTTCGCAATTGGCAAAAACCGTGATATATAAAGCTGCCACTCCGTCTATGTTGATAGGAAGCAGCGGATTTTATATAAATCATTACAGCGGATTGTCCACTTATATCTGGCAAAATAAATATCAAACGTTGAATAGTGTTTACAGTCAGTTAGAGTGGTACAGAGCAGTATATGGTAATCAATAAGATTTATGGAAAGAATTTCTTTTTTTGTTTTTGTTTTGATTTTGGCGACGGCTTGTTCTTCTGGGACGGAGCAGAGAAAAGAAGAAAAACCTAAGAATTTTGAAATGCCTCAGATTCCGGCTGAACTAACAAATCCGGCTGATCGTGCCGTGTTTTTGGCTGATCATTATTGGGATAAGTTCGATTTTTCAGATACAACCTATTGTAGTGTACCTGAAATAACCGAACAGGCGTTTGTGAATTTTATAGATTTATTGGATCATATTCCGGCAAAGAATGTGGATTGTTCCATAAAATCAATGTTGAAAAAAGCAGAATCAGATAGTATAATGTACGCTTATTTTGTGAAATTATACGGCGAATATTTATATAATACTGATTCTCCGATGCGTAACGAAGAATATTATATTCCGGTACTCGAATCGTTGTTAACTTCGGATAAGGTTTCTGATGTAATGAAGATAAAGTCTGCAAAACAGTTGAATTGGGTTAAAAAAAATAGAATTGATTCTGTTGCGAGCGATTTTGTTTATACCGATAAGAAGGGACGGATAAACCGGATGTCATCTATCAAAGCGCCGAGAACATTGTTGTTTTTTTATAATCCCGGTTGCGAAATGTGTTCTGAGGCATTGTCGTTTCTTAAAAATTCTGCCAGAATGAAAGCATTGGTAAGAGATAAGCAATTGGTTGTATTGGCGATTTATCCCGATGGAGATATAGATGCGTGGCGTGAACATGCCGCCGATTTTCCCAAAGAGTGGCTGAACGGATACGACAAAGATAGAGTTATCGATAAAGGAGAGTTGTATGATTTGAAAACATTTCCCGCTATTTATCTGCTTGATGAAGATAAACGCGTAATTTTAAAAAATACGTCGGCCGAACAAATTGAAACTTATTATGACAATTTGATTGTTGAGTGCCATTAAACTGATCTTATCTCTCTATTAGATATTTTTTATATAAATCGTATACAATACCATCTCCTAAACCCAGTGTCGGAACAATTATTTCGGTTACTCCTACACAGCGGGCGATGTCTAAAAACAATGAGGCGGCAGGAACTATGACATCAGCTCTGTCCGGTTTCAATTGTAATTTTTCAATACGTTCGGTTACGCTCATATTTTTCAGTTTAGAGTATATCTTTTCGAGAGATGCGATTTTAAAAGGCTCTTCTGCATTAGACAGTGATAATCTGAATAGTTTGTTTATATTTCCGCCGGAACCGATTATCCGAATATTTGTATATTGGCTGCGTATTGTTTCTAAATCGAAGTGTAGGCGGACTATCTCGTTTTTATCCGTTTTTTCGTGTAGTAGGCGCAATGTACCTATATTGTAGGATTCTGTACTAATCAATTTTCCGTTTTCAATGCGGCTGATTTCTGTACTGCCACCTCCTACATCTACGCAAATGTAATGATTATCGGTGTCGAATAAATTTCCGGCATGGCTCGAATAAAGCAGAGAAGCCTCTTCATGTCCGGAAATGATTTCAATGTTTATTCCACATGCCGAGTTGATTTTTCTAACAACGGATGGTCCGTTTGATGCGTCGCGCATGGCAGATGTGGCACATGCCCGATAATGGGAAACTTGGTAGGCGAGCATTATTTCTTTAAATGCTGTTATTGAGTGAAGTAGTTGTTCTTCTTTCTTTTCTGAAATTTTTCCGGAAGAAAAGACGTCATTGCCTAAACGCAACGGAATACGTAACAGTAGCTTTTTGTTTAATTTTCCGTCGGGCTTGCTTCCTTCTTCTACACCTTTAATAATTAGACGGACGGCATTTGTGCCGATGTCTATCGCCGCGAAGTTCAAATCAGCCATACGTTGTTAAAGTATTTTTAAAGCAGCTTTTATAATATCTTCTACTTTTGCTGTCGGGTTTTCTTTGACAATTTTTTGAATCGCTTTATATGATGCTGCTTGTGTAAATCCCAACATTTGTAATGCAGCCAGAGCTTCGTCGCTTTGACTTTCTTCGGACGCTATACCCGATATGTTATCGGTAGCAACAGATGTTTTTATTTTGTCTTTTAAGTCGATTATTATCCGTTGTGCGGTTTTTGCGCCTATTCCTTTTACCGCTTTCAATAGGTGTACATTTTCGGAGACAATGGTTTGTTCCAATTCGGCGGGAGTGAGAGATGAAAGTATCATGCGGGCTGTATTGGGGCCTACTCCCGATACGGATATAAGCAATAAGAAAAGTTCTCGTTCTCGTTTTTCCGTAAATCCGTATAATATATACGCATCTTCGCGAATGGCCTCGTAGATGTACATTTTAACTGATTTTCCCAAAGAAAGAGAACTGTAAGTGTTTAGAGAAATGTTTACCCAATATCCTATTCCATTACTTTCTATTACAGCCGCAGCCGGAGTTAATTCTTCTATTTTTCCCGATATATATTCTATCATGATTGTCTCGAAATTGAATTATAACCGAGTACAAAAGTAAGGAAAATTTTCTGTTTGTTTTGCCTATGGAACCAAAGGATGCGAGATTAGAAAGAAAACATCTTTTTATGTGAAGAAATAACCGAAAAAATGTGAGAAAATAATTGTCGTAATATCGGATTTTATATGTAAAGATGTTATTTTTGCAATCGAAATAGAACGTAAGATGTCAAATTGAAATATTAAATACAGAAACGAAATGAAAAAGACAAGAGCAGCTATTGTCGGCTACGGCAATATCGGTAAGTATGTATTAAATGCTATTTCGGCCGCTCCCGATTTTGAATTGGCAGGAGTTGTCAGACGGGATATTACGAATGTACCGGACGAGTTGAAATCATATCCTGTGGTTAAGGATTTAGGCGAGTTGAGTGATGTGGATGTGGCTATACTTTGTACGCCTACTCGTAAGGTGGAAGAATTTGCCTCTCGTGCTTTGGAGTTGGGTATTAATACGGTAGACAGTTTCGATATACATACGCAGATTGCCGGTCTTCGCGATCGTTTAGGCGTATTGGCGAAAAAATACGGAAAGGTTTCTATTATTTCGGCCGGATGGGATCCGGGTAGCGATTCGGTAGTGCGAGCGTTATTAGAAGCATGTGCTCCGAAAGGTATTACATATACTAATTTCGGTCCGGGTATGAGTATGGGACATACCGTTGCCGTGAAAGCGATAGAGGGTGTAAAAGCGGCTTTATCCATGACTATTCCTACTGGAACAGGTATTCACAGACGCATGGTATATATTGAAGTGAAAGACGGATATAATTTTGCTGATGTCGCTCAGAATATTAAAAAGGACGATTACTTCGCTCATGATGAAACGCATGTAATACAAGTGGAAAGCGTGGATGCTTTGTTGGATATGGGACATGGCGTGAACTTGACTCGTAAAGGCGTGTCGGGTACTACGCAAAATCAACTTTTCGAGTTTAATATGAAAATCAATAATCCTGCATTGACGGGACAAGTGTTGGTTTCTTGCGCACGTGCGGCAATGTTGCAGCGTCCGGGTTGCTATACGATGATTGAAATTCCGATGATCGATTTGCTTTACGGCGACCGGGAATCGTTGGTTAAACATTTGGTATAGGTTTTTATAAATTAATATGGATGAAATACCGGGAGAGAAATCTTCCGGTATTTCTTTTGCGGCTATTTGAATTTTGTCGGAAATATCTCTAATGGTATGATAAAATTGATACCTTTGCCGTATAACTTCAAAACAAAGAGAATAAAGTATGTTGGATTTTGTTACATGGACGGTAGATCCCGCTATCTTTTCGTTCGGATTGCGGGAGATACGTTGGTACGGGTTGTTTTTTGCCGTAGGCTTTTTGGTTGGATATAAAATTGTTGAAAAGACATATCAACATGATAAGGCTCCCGAAGGATGGATGGATAAGTTGTTTATCTATGTTTTGGTTGCAACTATTATCGGTTCGCGTTTGGGACACTGTCTTTTCTACGGATGGGATTATTATAGCGCGAATCCGATAGAGATTCTGAAAATTTGGGAAGGCGGGTTGGCCAGTCATGGCGGCGCTATCGGTATTATAATCGCTATTTTCATTTATTCACATAAAGTAACTCACATGAGTCCGTTATGGACATTTGACCGTTTGGTAATCTCTATACCGTTGGTTGGAGCATTTATTCGTTTGGGAAACTTAATGAATCATGAAATTTACGGGCATGCTACCACATTGCCTTGGGGATTCCGTTTTATTGAAAATCTGCATCAGTGGCGTATGGGGGCCGAACCTGTTTTTTCTGCGCCGTCTCATCCCACCCAATTATACGAAGCCTCTTTTTATGTACTGACGTTTTTAGTGCTGATGTATATGTATTGGAAGAGAAATGCGGGAGAACGTCCCGGCCTTATTTTTGGCGTGTTCTTTATTGGTATATTCTTGTCTCGGTTCTTGATAGAATTTATAAAAAATGATCAAGAAGCGTTTGAGGCAGATATGTTTCTTAATATGGGGCAATTGTTAAGTATTCCGTTTATTTTGGTAGGCATCTTCTTGATTGTCCAGGCATTGATTCGCCCGAGAGTTTCCGGATTAGCTCAGCAACCGGTTGGCAGTTATAATAGAAAAAAGAACTAATAGAGACGTTTCCGAGATATTTTAAAATATGCGTTTAAAACGGGTACACCATGTCGCAATTATTGCGTCCGATTATGAAAAATCGAAAAAATTTTATGTAGAAATTCTTGGTTTGACGGTTGTTCGGGAGACGTATCGGGCGGAAAGGGATTCGTTTAAATTGGATCTGGTTCTTGCGGACGGAACGCAAATAGAGCTATTCTCTTTTCCGGATGCTCCTGCTCGACCTACTCGTCCGGAGGCATGCGGTTTACGTCATTTGGCGTTTGATATAGATGATATGGATTGCTATGTTGAGGAATTGAAACGTCGGGGTATAGAGGTGGAGAATGTCAGGGTGGATACATTGACGGGACAACGTTATACATTCTTTTTTGATCCTGATGGTTTACCGTTAGAATTGTACGAAAAAAAGGATGATATAAATATCAAATTATGATTTAGTACAGCCTATTTTTTACTTCATTTAACGGTTTATGTTGAACACATAACCAGAACAATATGTTATATAGATGAAGCAGACGGTATAGTTTGTATGATGATGTTAGGTTATACGGATTAGGTTGGTTGCATCATCACGCACGTTAAACACGTGCGAATGTAATACAGAGTGGTTTGTGATGAATCAATCGGTTCCATTTTTTTTCAAATATAAGCAAGCTACTCCGTGTTACAACAAAGGAGATTCTCAAGAAAGAGGATCTCCTTTCCTTTTTATGACTTTTTGTTATTCTTTTGACCGAAAGGAGTCGATAGCTTTTTTTACGGAACCGTGCATTAAAAGCAAAGATTGGGCTCTATTATAATCAAGTCCGGTTTCATCTATAATCATGCGAGTACCTCTATCTATTAATTTTTTATTGGTAAGCTGCATGTTTACCATACGGTTTCCTTTAACCCGTCCTAACTGTATCATGGTAGAGGTGGTAATCATATTTAATATTAATTTTTGTGCCGTTCCCGATTTCATGCGTGTACTTCCCGTTACAAATTCCGGCCCTACGATAGCTTCTATAACAATGTCCGCTTCTTGTGCGATGGGAGAGTCCGGATTACATGATATGGAGGCTGTCAGAATACCATTTTCCCGACAATGCCGTAAAGCTCCGATTACATAAGGCGTTGTTCCGGATGCGGCGATTCCCACAACAGTATCGAGAGGCGATATATGATGTTCTAAAAGTTCTTCCCAACCTTTGTCGTTGTTGTCTTCGGCCGATTCGACGGGATTTCTCAGAGCTTTGTCTCCTCCTGCGATAAGCCCGATAACCAAAG
>JAFUKV010000262.1 GCA_017467745.1 Bacteroidaceae bacterium
ATATAAATGTAAACAAGGAGATTAATACCTCAACGGGCGATTCTTGTAAAATCTCGGTAAAGCGAGAAATAATTTTCTCTATCTTATCTTTAATATTTGTTATTCTACTTGTTTCCATAAATTCCCTGTTTATTGATTTTAAATCAAAGGTAGCAAATTTTATTTACGTAGAATTCTCTATGATAATTTTTACTTGTATTTTTATAATTCGATAAGTATAAATTCTCGCTGATTTATCTTTATTCTAAAACAGATCGGATAGCTGAAAAAACAAAACGAAAACTTCCATTTCTCTTCAACAGAATATCAAGAAGTTGCAAACATCACAAGTTCTCGCTATTTTTGTTCTGTTATTTTCAAATACCAAAACAACATTTATTTTGAACGATAGTAAAAACATAACATTTCTCGAAAAAAAGCGACATACACACATCAGCTGGAATCCGTGGCACGGATGTATAAAAATTAGTCCGGGCTGTAAATATTGTTATGTCTATCGACAAGATAAAATGTTTGGCATAGAGACCGGAAGCGACAATGTTCGTAAAAACGCCGATTTCGACTTACCTTTACGACGTAAACGAGACAAAAGCTACAAACTGCCTCCAAACAGCATTGTTTTTACCTGCTTCACATCCGACTTTTTCGTAGATCTCGCTGACCAATGGAGGCAAGATGCTTGGGATATGATACGGGCACGAAAAGACCTTACATTTTTTATATTCACCAAACGTATCGACCGTTTTTCTATCTGTACACCAACAGACTGGGGAGATGGATATGAAAATGTAATCATCGGCTGTACTGTCGAAAATCAAGCTATGGTAAACTTCCGGTTGCCTATTTTCAAACAACTACCGATAAAACATAAAGCTATAATAGCTGCTCCATTATTAGAAAAAATAGATATCTCTCAATATCTCGACCAGTCGATAGAGGAAGTTTCGGTAGGAGGTGAATCGGGAGCCTATGCCCGAATATGCGACTATACTTGGGTTACGGATATTCGTAGGCAATGTATAGAAAAAGATGTTTCGTTCTGTTTCCACCAAACAGGAGCTAAATTCCTAAAAGACGGAAAATTATACAGCATACAACGAAAATACCAAATTTCTCAAGCAGCAAAAGCAAATATAAATTATAGAATAGGTAAAAACAACTACCCCGAATAGTATATTTTTCAATACAAAATTTATTATGAACACTCAAATAAATAAAGCATCAGAAAACGATTATGATAAACTTTTAATAATCTGGGAATCTTCTGTCCGCTCTTCACACCACTTTTTAAAAGAAGAAGACATCGCTTTTTATAAGACTATGATAAAAACGCACTACTTTTCGGCTGTAGATCTCTACCTCATCCGCAACGAGAAGGGAGAAATAGCCGGATTTACAGGACTAAGTGCAGACCTTATAGAAATGCTCTTTATCGCTCCCGAAGAACAAGGAAAAGGATATGGAAAAAAACTAATTGAATTTGCCATAAAAGAAAAACAAATAAAAAAGGTCGATGTAAACGAACAAAATACAGCAGCCCTGTTCTTTTATACACGAATCGGATTTGAGATTATCGGACGAAACGATACAGATGCTTCCGGGAAACCGTATCCTATCCTACACATGCAAATAATAGATACCCCGATACTGGAAACCAAACGCCTGCTATTACGTCCCTTTATGGAAAACGATGCGGAAGATGTTTTCTCTTATTGCCAAAACCCGAATTTGGGAAATAACGCCGGATGGCAACCTCATACTACGATAAAAGAATCTCTAACCATAACTCGCAACATATTTATGTCTCAATCAAACATATGGGCAATTGTATTAAAAAGTTCAGGAAAATTAATCGGTTGTGCCGGAATAATAACCGACCCGAAACGGCAGAACGTCCGCACCCGAATGATAGGTTACTGGTTAGGTGAAGAACATTGGGGAAAAGGGTATATAAGCGAGGCCGTACAAGAACTATTGCGCTACGGTTTCAACACCTTACACTTACACCTTATATCCGCTTATTGTTATCCCCATAATTTACGCTCTCGACATGTTCTGGAACGAAACGGATTTACATACGAAGGTACTTTACGACAATCGGAACAGACTTATGACGGACATATATACGATGAGTTGTGTTATTATATAGAGAACAACCGTACATAATAAGCCAGATTTTAACCCCACGAAAAATTTTTATATGGATATTCAGGAAATATCAAGCAATAAAAAACAATTTCTCAACCTGCTGTTACTCGCCGATGAACAAGAATCTATGATAGAACGATATTTGGAACGCGGACGAATGTTTATTCTATATGACAGTAACCAAACAATATCCGTATGCGTAATAACAGATGAAGGCAATGGCGTTCTTGAAATTAAAAATATTGCCGTCTACCCTGAATATCAACGTCGCGGATATGGAAAACGTTTTATATCTTTCCTTTTCGAATATTTCCGACATAAATACAAAGAAATGATTGTCGGTACAGGAGATAGTCCGCAAACAACCAATTTCTATAAAAACTGCGGATTTCGTTACTCACATCGTATCCCGAACTTCTTTATCGAAAATTACGATCATCCGATATTTGAAAACGGAAAGCAACTGATCGACATGATTTATTTCAAAAAAGATTTTTAATTTTCAGCCCTTAATTTGTACAAATTGCCTAATAATTTTTCGGGACAATGGAAAAGAAAAAAATAGAAAAAGAGAAACGTATCATAGAACAAATGATTCGGTTATACTGCCTCCATAAAGAAAAAAACGAGGAGCTTTGCGACGAATGTAATGAATTGCTCTTGTACGCCCGACAAAGATTAGACTGCTGTACCTTCGGCGAAAAAAAACCGGCATGCCGGCAATGCCCTATACATTGTTACAAACCCAACATGAAAAAAAAAATACGCCTTGTTATGCGTTTTTCCGGTCCGCGCATGATTTTTTACACTCCAATAGAAGTTTTGAAGCATTTATTTTCTAAATAAATATTGTTTCAATTTACACAAAATGTATATATCCGCAGAGCGGAAAATCAATAGACATCTATTCGTTATACAAGTACATAACAATATACCTATAAAATAAAGCCAGACGGTCGAGTAATATAAACAACTCTATCATCTGGCCTTTTTGCTGATATTACAAATAAAACACTTTTCAGATTCTGTCGAATGCCTGATTCAAATCCTCAATAATATCATCAATATGTTCCGTACCTATGGAAAGGCGTATAGTAGAAGGCGTTATATGTTGTTGCGATAACTCTTCCGGTGTCATTTGCGAATGAGTAGTCGTATAAGGGTGTATAACAAGGCTCTTTACATCGGCTACATTAGCCAGCAACGAAAATATTTTCAATGAGTCGATAAACCTCCACGCCTCTTCTTGTCCGCCTTTTATCTCAAAAGTAAAGATACTGCCCGCCCCTTTCGGAAAATATTTTTTATAAAGTTGATGGTCGGGATGATCAGGTAATGAAGGATGATTGATTTTTACCACTTTCGGATGATTTTTCAGATATTCAACCACTTTCAGCGCATTTTCAACATGGCGTTCTACTCGTAACGATAAGGTTTCCAAGCCCTGTAATAAACTGATCCAGTGCCAGGACTGCATCATTTCCCCATGACTGAATGAACTGTTCCGCTGTCTGTCCTGAAATCTCTGCGTATTTATTGAGGTTTTTGACC
>JAFUKV010000263.1 GCA_017467745.1 Bacteroidaceae bacterium
ATTTTCCGGAACCGTTTTGTCCCAATAAAGCCCATTTTTCATTTACTTTTATTTCCCAGTTCAAATTTTCCAATATGGTGCGGGTTCCGTATCGGATGTTTACATTTTCCATGCGTAATGTAACAGTGTGGCTTGTCGTACCGGAGTTTTTCAAAGGAAGTATAGGTATGTCAGTCGGTATGGAAAACAAGTCGGATATGATTTTTTCCTCACACGTATTTTCTTTTCTTGTAATTGCAGGCAATAACTGCTTGTTTTGTATTGGTAAAATGTGCGTAATCATATCGGGTATATCGGACGGATTAGATAGCAGCAAAATAATTTGTAGTCCGCTGATGGTTGCCATTTGTTTTAGCAGGTCATTCAACAATTCCCGAGAGGGGGCATCTAATCCGATAAAAGGATTGTCTAATATTAATATGCGGGGATTTGATAAAAGAACTTTTACGATTAAAAATTTACGTAATTCTCCGCTTGATAGAAAAATTACTTTTTTAGACAGTAAATCGCCGATACCGAATTGATTGAATAACGCCTGTATAGATGAAATGTTATCGGTGTTTTGCCGGAGTGCATCAAGTACAGTAGGGATTTCGTCTGTTTCAGTAGCGTGCCACCGTTGCTGGTAATATGTATTTTTGCAATCGACCAACGAATAAATATCTTTAAACGCGATAGATTTGATTAGCTCCGAAGTTTTTCCTGTTTCAAAAAGTTTGATTTCTCCTTCTTTAAGCGCGTATTTTTCGCGCAATATATCTGTCAGTAAAGTTTTTCCCGACCCGTTACGCCCGATGACCGCCCAATGTTCGCCTTTGCGGATAGCCCAATTGATAGGTTTGTGAAATCGGATGTTCTCTAAACGGGGAACAGCATTTTGTATTGAGATTATAATGTCGTTGCCTTTCATTTTTTTATAATTTTTCAAAGCACAAAGATAGTCAAATCAGAATTAACAGTTTAAACGTAGAGTTATCAAATAGCTATAAAAAGACTCATTTCTATCATAAAAGCTATCTATATGCTAAAAATCTCCTTTTGTTTTGTTATATTTGCACCTCAAATAAATTAAATATGTCAGTACGGAAAACAGCATCTCCAAACACGAATGCGATACTTTTGATGCACTGTCCCGACCAGCCGGGAATTATTGCGGTAGTAACCGATTTTATTAATGTAAACGGGGGGAATATTCTTTACCTTGATCAGCATGTAGACAAAGAAGAGCGCATCTTTTTTATGCGTGTAGAATGGGATTTGACGCATTTTATTATACCGCACGATAAAATCAGCGATTATTTCGCTACGTTATATGCACAGAAGTATGCTATGAGTTTTAATCTTTATTTCGATAATTATAAACCTCGTATGGCTATTTTCGTGTCGAAAATGTCTCATTGTTTGTACGATATGCTGGCTCGTTATACAGCGGGAGAATGGAATGTAGAGATTCCTCTTATTATCAGCAACCATCCGGATTTGGAGAATGTCGCTCGACGTTTCGATATACCTTATCATGTTATATCGATAAATAAAGAAAATAAAGAGCAACAAGAAGCCGTTGAATTGGAGTTGTTGAGAAAGAATAAAATCGATTTTATAGTCCTTGCCCGTTATATGCAGATAATTTCACCGGAATTCATAGAAAAATATCCGAACAAGATAATCAATATACATCATTCGTTTCTTCCGGCATTTATGGGCGCGAAACCGTACCATGCCGCATTTGAGCGTGGCGTTAAATTGATAGGGGCTACCAGCCATTATGTAACAACAGAGTTGGATGCCGGGCCTATTATCGAGCAGGATATTGTGCGTATCTCTCATAAAGATTCGGTCGATACATTAGTATATAAAGGGCAGGATTTGGAGAAAATCGTGCTTTCGCGTGCGGTAGAAAAACATATTGACCGAAAAATTTTGGTATATAAAAATAAAACGGTTGTTTTCAATTAGATTGAGATGAGGTTAATAATAACATTTATAACATCTTTGATTTTTGTTGCTTGCTCATCAAAAGCGCCGGCTCCGCAATCGGAACAAAGTACGAAATCGGATACGTTAAGTACCGTCGTGCCGGATGAAAGAGGTTATTTAGTGAAAGTAGGCGATATGGCTCCGGATTTTACGATGGAGTTGACAAACGGCGAGAAAGTAACTTTGTCGTCTTATAAAGGAAAAGTGGTGATGCTTCAATTTACTGCCAGTTGGTGTGGAGTATGCCGTAAAGAGATGCCGTTTATTGAAAAGGATATTTGGCTGAAAAATAAGGACAATGAAAATTTCGTTTTGTTGGCGATAGATAGAGACGAGCCGTTGCAAACAGTGAAAGATTTTGCCGAATCGACCGGCATAACCTATCCGATAGGTTTAGATCCGAATGCCGATATATTTGCCAAGTATGCCGATCGGAAAGCGGGAATTACTCGTAATGTGATTATCGGAACGGATGGCAAAATCGTTATGTTGACTCGTCTGTATGATGAGAGCGAGTTTGCCTCGATGGTAAGAAAAATTGACGAATTATTGAATCAGCAGAAATAAAATGCAGGTTGCTATTATAAAATATAATGCAGGTAATATTTGTTCGGTAGAGAATGCGTTGAAACGAGTGGGAGTAACTCCTGTTATTACCGACGACAAAGAAACATTGCAAAAGGCAGATAAAGTAATTTTTCCCGGAGTAGGGGAGGCTGCTTCTACGATGCAATATCTGAAAGCACATCGTTTGGACGAACTTATTAAAGGATTACGTCAACCGGTTTTGGGTATTTGTATCGGTATGCAGTTGATGTGTCGCCATTCGGAAGAGGGTGATGTTGATTGCTTGAATATTTTCGATGCCGAAGTAAAACGGTTTGTTCCTACGCCGCAAGAGCGCAAAGTTCCACACATGGGATGGAATACGATAGAACAATTGAAATCGGATATGTTTCCGATAGAGTTGGAAAAATCGTTCGTGTATTTTGTGCATAGTTATTATGTCCCGGTAAATAAAAATACGACGGCTGTAACAGATTATATTACGCCGTTTAGTGCAGCGCTGCATAAAGATAATTTTTACGCTACCCAGTTTCATATAGAAAAAAGCGGGAAAGTGGGAGAGCATATATTAAATCATTTTTTATCGTTATGATTGAGATAATACCCGCCATAGATATTATAGACGGAAAGTGCGTACGATTGTCACAAGGCGATTATAACCAAAAAACGGTGTATAACAGCGATCCGTTAGAAGTGGCTAAGGCTTTTGAAGATAATGGAATAAAGCGACTCCATGTAGTAGATTTGGATGGGGCGAAAGCGCAACATATTGTAAATTATAATGTTTTGGAACGGTTAGCAACCCGAACATCGTTGGTTATTGATTTCGGGGGTGGGCTGAAAACAAATAAAGATTTGGATATTGCTTTTGAATGTGGTGCGCAGATGATAACCGGCGGCAGTATTGCCGTAAAAAATCCGGAAGTATTTATCTCTTGGATAGAAAAGTATGGCCCGGACAGAATTATTCTGGGGGCGGATGTAAAAGACCGGAAAATAGCCGTTAGCGGATGGATGGAAAAATCGGAAATGGAATTGGAACCGTTCGTCTCGGGATATGTAGATAAGGGCGTTAAAAAAGTAATAACTACCGATATTAGTAGAGACGGTATGCTGCAAGGTCCTTCTTTCGATTTATATAAAGAAATGATGCAGCAAATACCCGGTATTTATTTAATTGCCAGTGGTGGAGTCAGTCAGATAGACGACATTATAGCATTGGATGAAGCAGGCGTGCCCGCCGTAATATTCGGAAAAGCCATTTACGAGGGCAAAATAAAATTGTCCGATTTACAACGTTTTGCAAAATAATTAAATAGATTATGTTAGCAAAAAGAATTATACCTTGTTTGGATGTTAAAGACGGAGAAACGGTAAAAGGCGTGAATTTTGTCAATTTCCGTTCTGCGGGTGATCCGGTGGAGTTAGGGAAATGTTATAGCGATCAGGGAGCCGATGAACTGGTTTATCTGGATATTACCGCTTCGCACGAAGGCCGTAAAACGTTTACCGAATTGGTGAAAAAAGTTGCTGCGCAAGTAAGTATTCCGTTTACGGTAGGCGGAGGTATCAATGAGATGAAAGATGTTGATCGCCTGTTAAGTGCCGGAGCGGATAAAGTTTCGATAAACTCGGCTGCGATTCGTAATCCGAATTTAATAGAAGACATAGCGAAAAATTTCGGTTGCCAAGTTTGTGTTGTCGCAATAGATGCTAACTTTGAGGCGGATATGTGGCGTTGCTATCTGAACGGGGGGCGTGTACCTACCGATAAGTATCTTTTTTCTTGGGCCAAAGAGGCGCAAGAAAGAGGTGCGGGCGAGATACTGTTTACCAGCATGACGCACGATGGTGTGAAGGAAGGGTATGCGAATGAAGCTTTGAACCGCTTAAGTAACGACTTGAATATTCCTGTAATAGCTTCGGGTGGGGCTGGCAAACGTGAGCATTTCAGAGACGCGTTTATTAAAGGGAATGCCGATGCCGCTTTGGCAGCCAGTGTATTCCATTTTGGAGAAATAGGAATACGTGATTTAAAAACGTATCTTGCAGAAGAAGGCGTATGTGTGAGAATGTAAGAGAAAAAGAACTGAAAATAGATTTTGAAAAAATGGGCGGACTTGTTCCGGCTGTTATTCAAGATAGTCGTACAGCGAAAGTTCTGATGTTGGGATTTATGAACGAGGCTGCTTGGGCGAAAACGCAGGAAACCGGAAAAGTAACCTTTTTTAGCCGTACGAAAAATCGTTTATGGACAAAAGGAGAAACCAGCGGAAATTTTTTGAACGTGGAATCTATAAAAGTCGATTGCGACAACGATACGCTTTTGATAGAGGTTCAGCCCGTCGGTCCCGTTTGTCATACCGGTAGCGATACTTGTTTTGACGAGATAAACAAGGAAGACGTACTTTTATTGAAACAAATGCAGAAACAGATCGATTCGGTTCAAAAACCGGATGTGTCTGTTATTGCTGAAAAGATAAAACGGTTGGCAGACCGTGTTTCAACCGAACAATTGTTAGAAACGGCAACGGAAATTACGTTTTCATTACAGCAATTGTTGTCTGTATATGGGTATGGCATTGGCGATGTGGCTGCCGAGTTAAAAAAGAAATATAACTTGTAATACAATCGGATATGGGAGAACAACTGCTGATTCATTATGAAAATGTAGAGATCTGTCGTCAAGAGCAAATTGTTTTACGTGATGTAAACATGAAACTTTATGCAGGAGAATTTGTCTATTTCATTGGCAAAGTCGGTTCAGGGAAAAGCAGTCTCCTGAAAACGATATATGGAGAAATTCCTATTTCTGACGGGGAAGCGTCGGTATTAGAATATGATATTAAGCGGTTGAAAAGAAAAGATATTCCTTATTTACGTCGTAAAATAGGAATTGTATTTCAAGATTTTCAATTGTTGACAGATCGTTCCGTATTTAAGAATCTTCAATTTGTACTCAGAGCGACGGGTTGGACTCGAAAACAAGAGATAGAAGACCGTATAGATGAAGTTTTACATCAAGTAGGCATGCAGACCAAAGCGTATAAAATGCCACATGAACTTTCGGGAGGCGAGCAGCAAAGGATTGTCATTGCTCGGGCGTTACTCAACTCTCCGCAGTTGATTTTGGCAGATGAACCTACCGGAAATCTTGATCCTGAAACAGGACGCACGATTGTCTCTTTACTTCATAGTATTTGCAATACGGGTACGGCTGTAATAATGACTACGCATAATCATCATCTGGTAAAAGAGTTTCCCGGTAGGTTGCTTAAATGTGAAAACAGGGCTCTTCATGATGTAACAAGTAAAGAATAAACAACAGCCCGATTGAGGGTAATATTTATACATATAATTTAATAGTAGAACAAAAAATGAAAGTTTTAAAGTTTGGTGGGACTTCTGTGGGTTCAGCACAGAGAATGAAAGATGTTGCCAAATTAATTTGCGATGGGGAACAAAAAATAGTAGTTCTTTCGGCTATGTCCGGTACAACGAACACCCTCGTGGAAATATCGGATTATCTGTATAAGAAAAATTCCGATGGCGCTAACGAAACGATCAATGTCCTCGAAAAAAAATACATGAAGGTAATTGACGAACTTTATTCGACCGAAGCATATAAACAGAAAGCTACCGAAATAGTAAAATCTCATTTTGACTATATTCGTTCTTTTACAAAAGATTTATTTACCATGTTTGAAGAAAAAGTCGTTTTAGCGCAAGGCGAATTGATGTCGACGGCTATGGTAAATTTATATCTGAATGAAACGGGAGTTAAGTCGGAATTGCTTCCGGCTCTTGAATATATGCGGACAGACCGTAATGCAGAACCTGACCCTGTCTATATTAAAGAAAAATTGACTGCTCAATTAGCGTCTATGCCCGATGCTACCATTTATATTACGCAGGGTTATATTTGCCGCAATGCTTATGGAGAAATAGATAACCTTCAAAGAGGAGGAAGCGATTATTCGGCTTCGTTGATAGGTGCGGCGATTTTAGCTGATGAAATTCAGATATGGACAGATATTGACGGTATGCACAATAACGATCCCCGTTATGTAGAGAATACCAAACCGGTAAGAAATTTACATTTTGAAGAAGCGGCCGAGTTGGCATATTTCGGAGCTAAAATTCTTCATCCGACCTGTATTCTTCCGGCTAAACTGAATAATATTCCGGTTCGGTTATTAAATACAATGGAACCTGAAGCTCCCGGTACGTTGATTTATAATCAGACAGAAAGCAGTAAAATCAAGGCCGTAGCAGCCAAAGACGGTATTACGTCTATCAAGATAAAATCCGGCCGTATGTTGTTGGCTTACGGATTTCTACGTAAAGTTTTTGAGATTTTTGAAAGTTATCAGACAGCCATTGATATGGTAACTACTTCGGAGGTAGGTGTATCGGTTACAATTGATAACACGAAACATTTGCCGGAAATTCTTGATGATTTGAAGAAATTCGGAACCGTAACAGTCGATAAAGACATGGTGATTATCTGTGTTGTTGGAGATATGGAATGGAGCAATGTCGGTTTTGAGTCGAAAGCGGTAGAGGCATTGCGTAATATACCGGTACGAATGATTTCGTATGGAGGTAGCAATTATAATATCTCTTTCTTGGTAAAAAGCGAAGATAAGAAAGCGGCATTGCAGGCATTGAGTGCATCGTTATTTGAATAATTAAAAAGCAAAAGCGGATATTTGTAGATGAAGAAGGTATAAACTTTCCGAAATTTACCGATGTCCGTTTTTTTTGACAACAAATAAATTGGGTATATATGAAAGGAAAGTTTCCCGTAGAAAAGATGAAAAACTTGACTACGCCGTTTTATTATTATGATACGGATTTGCTTCGCGCAACGTTAGCCGAGTTGAAGAAGGAGTCGTCTAAATACGATTATCATGTACATTATGCGGTAAAAGCGAATGCTAATAGTAAGTTGCTTTCTATTATTAGAGAAAACGGTTTTGGAGTAGATTGTGTCAGCGGAGGAGAAATAGATGCGGCGTTAAAGGCCGGTTTCCCCGCCGATAAGATTGTCTTTGCCGGCGTTGGTAAGGCGGATTGGGAAATAAACTTAGGTCTGGATAGTGAAATTTTTTGTTTTAATGTCGAGTCTATCCCTGAGCTGGAAGTCATAAATGAATTAGCCGGAGCTAAAAATAAAAAAGCTCGTGTGGCATTACGTTTGAATCCGAATGTCGATGCGCATACTCATCATAAAATCACTACCGGATTGAATGAAAATAAATTCGGAATTAGTCTTACGCAATTGGATGATGTGTTGGATCGCATTTCTGCGTTACCCAATGTTTTGTTGACAGGTCTACATTTCCATATAGGTTCTCAAATTACAGATATGGATGTATTTAAAGGTTTGTGTGTACGTATCAATGAAATACAAGAGAATCTTTATAAAAGAATGCTGATTGTAGATACGATAAATGTTGGCGGGGGATTAGGTATTAGTTATGAGTATCCCGATAGACAACCGATTCCTGATTTTGCGTCTTATTTCGCTACATTTAAGAATCATTTGAAATTACGTCCTAAGCAGACGCTTCATTTTGAGTTGGGACGCTCTGTCGTTGCTCAATGTGGAAGCCTGATTACA
>JAFUKV010000264.1 GCA_017467745.1 Bacteroidaceae bacterium
GCAACAACGCACCATAACCATAGAGGATCCGATACAGGAAAAAGAAAAGAAATCCAAAACTCCACGCTCTAAAAAGAGCGGACAAGCATCAAAAAAGGAAAAAGAGCAACAGCTTTTATGCCCTTTATGCCAGACAGGAAGCATCATAAAAGGAAAATCAGCATACGGGTGTTCCCGTTGGAAAGAAGGCTGTTCGTTCCGGCTATCATTTGATGAATGCGGCAACGAGCAGACAACAGATAAATTGAAAAAAATTATTGCAAAAAAATATCCGGGAAATGGAGAATCCAACAAATGACGAAATCTTTCCGATAGTAAACGACAAAGGAGAAGTTATAGGAAAAGAAACCAGAACTTTCTGCCACAGCGGGGCCAAACCGTTGCATCCGGTGATACACCTGCATATACTCAACCAAGCCGGCGAACTATATTTACAAAAAAGAGCGGTGAATAAAGATATTCAACCCGGTAAATGGGACACCGCCGTAGGAGGACATATCCGTTACGGAGAATCTGTAACGGAAGCCTTGAACAGAGAAGCCAAAGAAGAATTAGGCATTTCCTGCTTTTCCGCTCGTAAAGTTCTTTGTTATATATTTGAATCTGCCATAGAGAAAGAACTGGTTAATACGCATATAACAACATATAACGGAGAGATTACCCCCGATGGCGATGAACTTGAAACAGGTAGGTTCTGGACAATATCCGAAATAGAGCAAAACCTGGGAAAAAACATCTTTACCCCTAATTTTGAACAAGAATTCATCCGATTACGGCATAATAAGATAATATAAATACAAACTAAAAACTGCACTCCAAAAGCAAAAAACTTTTGAAGCGCAGTTCCCAATTTAAGTATCGATTTCTGTTATATCTAATCTAATTTCAATACGGCCAAGAATGCTTTTTGAGGTACTTCTACCGAACCGATTTGTTTCATTCGTTTCTTTCCTTTTTTCTGTTTCTCCAACAATTTGCGTTTACGGCTAATATCACCTCCATAACATTTGGCTGTAACGTCCTTACGAACGGCTTTTACCGTTTCGCGAGCAATAATTTTCGCCCCAATAGCCGCCTGTATAGCAATATCAAATTGTTGTCTCGGAATAAGTTCTTTTAACTTTTCACACATACGCCGGCCAAATGATACGGCATTATCGAAATGCGTCAAGGTAGAAAGAGCGTCTACCGACTCTCCGTTTAGCAGAATGTCTAATTTAACCAATCGCGAAGGACGAAAATCATGTATATGATAATCGAACGAAGCATATCCTTTCGAAATACTTTTCAATTTATCGTAAAAATCGATTACGATTTCACCCAACGGCATATCATAAATCAGCTCTACCCGATTTCCCGAAATATATTCCTGCTTTATCAATTCGCCTCTCTTCCCGAGACACAATGTCATAATAGGTCCTATATAACCGGCATCAGTAATAATGGAAGCTCTGATATAAGGTTCTTCTATATGATCTATCAAAGTAGGATCAGGCAATCCCGAAGGATTATGCACCTCTAACATGTTATTCTTTTTGTCGTAAACTTTATACGAAACGTTCGGAACTGTTGTGATAACATCCATATCGAACTCACGATCAAGACGTTCTTGTACAATTTCCATGTGCAACAACCCCAAAAAGCCACAACGAAATCCGAATCCCAATGCAACGGACGACTCGGGTTGGAATGTTAAAGAAGCATCGTTCAATTGCAATTTTTCCAACGAAGCCCGTAGATTTTCAAAGTCTTCACTCTCAATAGGATACACTCCGGCAAATACCATCGGTTTTACCTCTTCAAATCCATCTATCGCCTCTTTACAAGGACGTACTATATGGGTAATGGTATCGCCTACTTTTACTTCTCGGGATGTTTTAATACCCGAAATAATATATCCGACATTTCCGGCCGATAACTCTTTACACGGAACCATATCGAGCTTCAACACTCCTATTTCATCAGCCTCATACTCCTTTCCGGTAGCAACAAATTTCACTTTATCGCCCGACCGTATTGTACCATTCACAATTTTAAAATAGGCGATAATCCCTAGAAACGAATTGAATACTGAATCAAAAATCAAACACTGCAACGGTGCTTCGGGGTCTACTTGCGGAGCCGGAATACGGGTTACTATGGCTTCAAGAATTTCCTCTACACCAATCCCTGTCTTACCGCTGGCACGGATAATATCCTCTCGTTTGCATCCCAACAACTCTATTATCTGATCTTCCACCTCATCGGGCATCGCACTGGCTAAATCCACTTTGTTGACTACGGGAATAATCTCCAAATCGTTCTCAATAGCCATATAAAGATTCGATATGGTTTGTGCATGAATGCCTTGTGTAGCGTCAACAATCAGCAATGCACCTTCGCAAGCGGCGATAGAACGGGATACTTCATAAGAAAAGTCAACATGTCCCGGAGTATCAATCAGATTTAATACATACGACTGTCCGTCATGTAAATAGTTCATCTGTATGGCATGACTCTTTATCGTAATCCCTCTTTCTCGTTCCAAATCCATATTGTCAAGAACCTGATCTTGCAAATCTTTACCGACAACCGTATTGGTATGTTCCAACAAACGGTCGGCCAACGTACTTTTTCCGTGATCTATATGGGCTATAATACAAAAGTTGCGAATATTTTTCATCTGTTATATATCGTAGTTCATAACGAAGGTACAAATATAACGATTTTTTTCGCGATTTTTTATCTAAATCCACTCTTGGAAAACGAAACAAATAAAAAATTACAGATTTAATAAAAACAAATTTTATTCTTTTAGCTGCCGCATTTACGCACAATACGAACTTGCGTTATAAACAAATAAACATTTAATTCTACACATATATATAAATAACTCTTTTTCATATCTTTGTCATGAGATTTTTCTTTTATGAAATATGAATGTAATATCTGTTTCATAAAAATGAAATAATTAATGAAGACTTTTGCAACGAACATATTAAACACAATAAAAATGCCAGTTACAAATTACCGAATATTAGTTGTTGATGATGAAGAAGATTTATGCGAAATTCTAAAATTCAACCTCGAAGCAGAAGGTTTTGATGTAGACACAGCCTGATCGGCCGAAGAAGCCTTAACTAAGGAACTTTCTACATATAATTTATTAATATTAGATGTAATGATGGGAGAAATGAGCGGATTTATGTTGGCAAATAAAATTAAGAAAAACGAATCGATCCCCAAAATTCCGATTATTTTTTTAACTGCAAAAGATACGGAAAA
>JAFUKV010000265.1 GCA_017467745.1 Bacteroidaceae bacterium
GCTCGCTTTATTAGAATTGCAACAACAGCGACAAACATCTATTGCCATGCGCCCTGATCACGGACATCAGATGTGCGATGATTTGCATAAAAAAACCAATCCGGGATACTCGTGCATTGGTCGGTTACGCGGGTTGGCCGAACTGCGGGGCTTGGAAATGGGCATTGCAAAATCGCTTTTCAGAGAACAAAGAGATTAACCTCTCTTTGTTTCTCTCTAAACGAAACAAAACAACAAAAGGAAAGCAGGATGATATTTAGAATGAGGATGATTATGTTTGTAGCGGCAGTTCTCTTCGGAACAGTCGGACTAAAAATATTTACACTTGAAACAAAAGCCGAAACATTTGTTCAAAATGAGGCAACTGCTACAACAAACAGTCAAAACGACTCAACAAAAACAATCATTGACAAAACCGCTAATATCTCCATTCCCGAAAGATACCTGACAAAAAAATTTCTATTGGGAAAAGTTAATCAACGGCAAGATCCCGATTTTATAGAAATCGCGCCACAACACACTCCGTATAAGTTGCGTTTGCTGAAAGAAACATACAGCGCATTCATCAATATGTACGAGGCTGCAAAAAAAGACGGCATAGAACTAAAAATTATTTCAGCCGCCAGAACCTACAATGACCAATGCCTGCACTGGAACGCTAAATGGAAAAAATTAACGCCGCACCCCGATCTTAATGATGATTTAAAAAAGACACTATATTTACTCCGTTATTGTTCCTTACCGGGCATTTCGCGCCATCACTGGGGTACGGAAATAGACCTAAACAGTCTGAAACCGTCTTACTTCGAAACCCAAACAGGCAAAAAAGTTTACGATTGGCTACTGCAAAATGCCAACTCTTTCGGATTTTATCAGCCTTATACATCACGAACCTCCCCAAACCGGACAAAAGGCTTTTTCGAAGAAAAATGGCATTGGAGCTACCGCCCGCTGTCCGCGCCCTTTTTAGTTAAATACAAAGAACTTGTAACCCCCGACGACATCATCGGCTTTACAGGAGACAATACGGTGAAATACCTAAACCTCAACGAATGGCTCAATTCCATAAACCCGGACTTGATAATAGAATAGAAATTCTAAAACACAAAACATTTAATTTCGTTTTCTTCAAAAAATAACGAAACAAAATGCTTATCATAGGCTACCTTGTTTCGCACAAAAAGACAAAAAACATCCATAAACCCATCATTCTTTTCGTATCAAGATAAAATTTTACTGTTGCCATAGCCTTAAATTTGCATAGAATTTGCATAAATACTTAGAATAATATACAAAGTAGTCATATAAAGACAACTGATTAACCAATCCTCTCTGCTATAATCCTTCAAAATAATTCGGAATGACTTCCAATTCTAAGAATTTCAATCACATCATTCCCCTTATCAAACCATATCAAGAGAAAATCGCCCTCAATATGACACTCCATGCAATCCTTGTATTCGCCAATCAGGGAGTGAGCTTTGTATTTCTCCGGAAGCTCTATCTCATTTTCCAACATACGGAATACATCCAGCAACTTACGCAATTTAGATGGATCGTTCCGGTATCGCTTAAAATCCTTCTTGTACTGTGTCGAATAACGTAACCTTTTCATCTACTCACAAGACCTTATAAAGGCTTCCATGCTACTGGTATCAATAACTCCGGCATACTCCCCTGTACGCGCTTCTTTTATAGCTGCAACTGTTTCTTCGTTCGGCTCTGAATACATAGCATCCATCAAAGTACTCTCTACGAAATTGTTTAGGCTTCTATTCGCCCTTTTTGCGTGTTCCTGCAAGACCTGCAACAAATCCTCACGAAGCCGAAACGATGTCTGTTTTCTTATTACTGTTTCCATATTATTATTGTATTATATTGCAATACAAAAGTAATACATTATATGGTAAAAACAAATTTTTCTTCGATTCCTATTATGTGATTCTTAGTTTTGTACAACAATTCAGATAAGCAAAAGAAAACTCGGAATTATTTTGTTACTCACCTAATTATAATTATACTGCCAACAATATCTACTTGCGCATTTCTTTATACATTGCGTACCTTTTCGTATTATTGCCTGATATCTACCGCTATATGTTGATTGAGATGCTACCTATGATTTCTTTGTCAGAAATCACGAAATGCACAAAAACTGATATACCTCAGATTATTCGATTTAACATAATCTAAATACTCTCTGTTCTATTGCGTCATTGGAGTTTTCAAAGCATGATAAAATAAATCTGTCTGAACTTATTATTTTCAGAAAAGATTCAAACGTAGTATAATGGTACATTATATCATAGGATTGAGCACCAATATACATCTAATTCTTATCATAAGGCATCTTTATTTTACTACCTTCCCCAAGAAGTAGCTGTTTGCAAGAAATATTGTCAAAAGTTTGCGCTATTTTTACAACAGGATCAAGACTAACTGCCGTTTTACTATTCAGTTGCAGGTTTAAACTCTTTTGCTTTACCCCTATTTTATTTGCAAACGCCGTTTCACTTTTACGTTCATAGCATTATGGTTTAAAATTTGACACGTTTTTGACGTGCTAAAATGTTCCCAAATGTAATAATTTGGTGTTTATAATCAAAAATAGTAATAAAAAAAGGAGCCACATATTATTGTAACTCCTTGAATTTCAGAATGAGCGGCAAACGGGACTCGAACCCGCGACCCTCAGCTTGGGAAGCTGATGCTCTACCAACTGAGCTACTGCCGCATATTTTGTTTGCAAAGGTAACACATATTTATGAAAATGGGAAAACGCAAAAGAATATTTTTATGCGCTCAAATTGTGCATCTCTTATTTAGAGATATTATATCCACCCATATTAACTAAAAATAAATATAGTACTTTTGTCCCCACACATACAATATTCAATAAAAAATCAATCACAACAACAATAATGGAAATTAAAAATTTGTTATTAGATATAAAATCAAGAGCAGAATTACGAAAGTGGTTGATACAAAATCATAAAGTCGAAACAGAATGCTGGGTAGTAGTAAAACGCGGTAGACCGAAAAATGATAGAACTTTCTGGTATATCGATGCAGTAGAAGAGGCAATATGCTTCGGATGGATAGACAGCACCTATAAAAAAATATCCGAAAACATAACAGCTCAAAAATTTTGTCCCCGAAGAGCAAAGAGCAACTGGACAGAGCTAAATAAAGAAAGGTGCAGACGAATGGAGCGGCTCGGGTTAATGACAGACGCGGGAAGAGCCGTATTACCGGATATGTCGGATAAAAGTTTTATCATAAGCAATGATATTTTGCAAGAATTGCAATCTGATCCTACCGTGTGGAACAACTTCTGCAACTTTCCGCCACTTTATAAACGGGTAAGAATAGATACTATTCAGTTTCAAAAAAAGCGACAGCCTGAATTATTCAAAAAAAGATTACGCAAATTCATAGAAAATACCCGAATGAACATTCTATATGGAGAATGGAACGATAATGGAAGATTGTTATACTAAATACTCCCTCCAATATTACCTATAAAAAACACGCCATATCATTATTTATCGTAAGTTTTAAACAGCAACAACTGTTTGGCATATATTTTGTTTATGTTATAAATAAAGGCTCTAAGGCATAATTGTTTTCGGCAGATTTTAATAACTTTGTCAAAAGCAAGCATGTTATATATTTACGTTATAAAGAACACTTATATGGATTCTACAAAAATAAAAAGTACAGTCAAAAAGATATATGATCTTCTGCAAGAAAGGCGTCTGAAAGAGGCCTTTGTCTTATTAAAACTATTAGCCGATGCCTTACAACAATGGGCGTTCAACGATAAATTATCTGAAATAGAAACATCCTACCGTTATATGATTCAATATATGCTCGACGGTTTTCAAGACCCCAAACGGGCTCAGATATACAACGGATTGATACTTTCCGCCTATACATTGGCAGACAAAATGGCAGATAGCCTTTTAGAAAAAGAATCCTCATCTCTTTACTACAACCGGCGCCGTTATAGACGGTCTCAGTCCGACTTTAATATAGAAGAACAGGCCAAGAAATTAGAAAAATCTACCGAATCGCTCGCTCTTAATCTATCCATATCGCAAGAAAAAGGAGAACCGGCAGACAGAGAAAACCTGTTACGAACAGACGAGCAAGAAGAATCGAATTTATTTCTGGATGTTTGGACAAACTATCCCGCTTCCGAACAAGATATACAATGGCTTAAATCGCTACTCGTTTCCGATACGATTTCCGATATTAGGTTAGGATTGCTCATCACGGCAGTTACATTGAATCTGTTACACTATTACAACGAACGAAAACTGATGTGGTTGCTCTCGGCTTACGCACACCCTTCCCCATTGGTCAGACAACGGGCTTTGGTCGGCGCATTGTTAATAATATACCGAAATCCCGACAGAGTACGTCTATCTTCCGGCATACTCTCTACATTAGATATAATGGCCGAAAATCAAAATCTGAAACGAGACGTATGTAACATATTCATGCAACTGATAAAGAGCAGGGAAACTGAAAAAATATCCCGGAAGTTTACCGAAGAAATCTTACCGGAAATGATGAAATTGGGACCATCCGTTTACGGAAAAATCTCACAAGAAGATCTGATGAACGACACTACTGCATTAAACAAAAATCCCGAATGGCAAGAAATATTAGACCATTCCGGAGTGGGCGATAAACTCAAAGAGATGTCTGAACTGCAAATGGAGGGAGCTGATGTATTTATGAGTACATTTTCCAGTCTAAAAAGTTTTCCGTTCTTCAACGATTTATCCAACTGGTTTATACCTTTCAATCCGAAACACTCTGCGTTGAGAAAACTTTTCGGAGACAATCCACACGAAAATATTTTAAGAAAAGTTCTGGAATCATCTGCATTTCTATGTAATTCCGACAAATATTCTTTCGCACTCACAATCAGCCAAGTATCTCCCACCCAACGGGAAACTATGATGGGACAGTTTATTCCCGACGGATCAGATATGAACGAACTGATAAAAGACGAATCAACACTAAAATCTTCCCCGCAAGACGAAATCGCATCGAATCAATACATACAAGACTTGTACCGTTTTTTCAAGTTGTATCCTCGTAAAAACGAATTCGACGATCCGTTTGTCGAAAATCCCAACTTTTACCGCGATCCGACATTACGCAAGCTATTCAACAACGACGAAAATTTACGCATAATAGCCGAGTTTCTTCTAAAAAAAGAATATTACGAAGAAGCGCTCGAAATTTTCAACGATTTATCTCTCCATCATCAATCGGACGGCGAACTGCACCAAAAAACCGGGTATTGCCACCAGATGCTTCGACAATACGAAGATGCCCTCGAAGCCTATTTAAAAGCAGACATGATAAATCCTAACAGTTTCTGGACAATACGCCGAATAGCGTCTTGCTACCGGAGTCTGAAAAAACCGGAGATGGCTCTCGAATATTACCGTCGTGCAGATACTCTGCGACCGGATAACTTGGCAATAGAGATGAACATAGGACATTGCTATTTCGAGCAGAAACAATATATGAATGCACTGCAACATTATTTCAAAGTAGATTATTTAGACCCGAAAAACCCGAGAGCTTGGAGGCCTATCGCTTGGTGTTCGTTCTTAGAAAAGAAGAATGAACAAGCTCGGCGATACTACGAAAAAATATTGGCGGAAAAACCATCCGCACAAGATTATATGAATGCGGGGCACGTAGAATTCGCCTTAGGAAACATAAAAGCCGCATTAAACCTGTACCGCCAAAGTATTGAAAAAGACGGATTCAATTTAGAACGCTTCCTAACGGCATTCAGGCAAGACGAAGAAGACCTGAAATCGCATGGAATAGCGCCGGAAGACATTCCGATTCTACTTGATCAATTAATGTATAGCGTCAGTCATTGATTATAAAAACGGATTTGGCATTTTCGTATAAATTTGCGTACCTTTGCCATTAAAATACAACGATCAACTATTATGCCAGATACAATTGCCCAATTCGAAAAAGTTATCTCTATTTGCCGTTCTTTGTACTCTAAAAAGTTACAAGATTACGGGCCATCGTGGAGAATCATGAGACCGCAATCGGTTACCGATCAAATTTTTATCAAAGCAAACCGCATCCGCAGTCTCGAAATGAAAAAAGAAAATAAAGTAGACGAAGGCATAGAAAGCGAACTGATCGGCATTGTCAATTACGGCATCATCGGGCTGATACAATTGCATTTGGGATTTTCTGACGGAGAAGACATAAGTGTTGACGAGGCACTTGCTCTTTACGATAAATTCATGACTTGTACCAAAGAGTTGATGTACGCCAAAAACCACGATTACGACGAAGCGTGGCGAAGCATGCGCGTAACATCGTACACAGATTTGATTCTGATGAAAATATATCGTACCAAACAAATAGAGAATAACGCCGGCAAAACATTAGTATCCGAAGGCATCGACGCTAATTATATGGATATGATAAATTATGCGTTATTCGGACTTATAAAATTCCAATTCGGAGAAAATGCAGATTGATGAAAAAATAAAACGCAAAATCACCATTGCCGCCGTAATCGCATCACGCATTATATTCGGCGGAGTATTTCTTTTTTCGGGATTCGTAAAAGCTATCGATCCCGTAGGATCAGCATACAAGTTCGACGAC
>JAFUKV010000266.1 GCA_017467745.1 Bacteroidaceae bacterium
ACGATGGAATGTATGTCTCGCGATGAAATGAGAAAAATCCAGAGCATACGTTTGAAACAAACAGTAGAAAGAGTATATCATAATTCTTCTTTTTATCGAAAGAAAATGCAGGAGTTGGGGATAACTCCGAATGACATCAATTCAATAGACGATATAGTAAAACTTCCGTTTACCACCAAGCAGGATTTACGAGACAATTACCCTTTCGGATTGATGTCGTCTCCTATGTCGGAGATTGTACGTCTGCACGCTTCGTCCGGAACTACGGGTAAACCTATCGTAGTAGGATATACGCGCGGCGATTTAGCAATATGGGCAGAAGTGGTAGCCCGTTGTTTGACGGCTTATGGAGTAACTAAAAACGATATTATACAAGTCTCTTACGGGTACGGATTGTTTACCGGCGGTTTAGGCGCGCATGGGGGTGTTGAAAACATTGGGGGAACGGTTATTCCGATGAGTAGCGGAAACACTCAAAAACAGATACAATTGATGCACGATTTCGGTGCGAACGGATTGGCTTGTACTCCGTCGTATGCTATGTATCTGGCCGAAACTATCCATGCGTCAGGAATTCCCTTAGAGGAATTTAAGTTGAGAGTCGGAGCTTTCGGAGCGGAGCCGTGGTCGGAAAATATGCGGAAAGAGTTGGAGGAAAAACTGCGTATCAAGGCTTATGATATTTACGGATTGACGGAAATTTGCGGACCCGGTGTCGGTGGAGAATGCCAATGCCAAAACGGTACGCACTTGTGGGAAGATCATTTTTTCCCCGAAATCGTAGATCCGGTAACTCTCCAACCGGTTGCGCCCGGCGAAGAAGGAGAATTAGTCTTTACTACGTTAACGAAAGAGGGGATGCCTATGATACGTTATCGTACGCGCGATTTGACACACCTTATTTATGATAAATGCGAGTGCGGACGTACCGCAGTACGTATGGGACGTATTATGGGACGTAGCGATGATATGTTGATTATCAGGGGTGTGAATGTGTTTCCATCCCAAATAGAATCGGTTATCTTAGAATTACCGGAATTCGAGCCGCACTATTTAATTATCGTTGGTCGTGAAAATAATACCGATACGTTCCAAGTTCAGGTAGAGGTTCGTCAAGAATATTATTCGGATGAGATAAATCGAATGATAGAATTGAAGAAAAAAATCGGTCATCGTCTTCAAAGCGTTTTGGGTATCAGCGCCGATATAAAATTGGTAGAACCTCGTAGTATTGAACGAAGTCAAGGAAAGGCTAAACGTGTTATAGATAATCGGAAGTTATAACCTTAAAAAAGAGAACGCTATGATAATAAAACAATTGTCTGTATTTTTAGAAAACAAGACGGGTCGTATTAACGATGTAATGACTATTTTAGGTAATGCCGGCATAAATTTATCTGCATTCAGTATGGCCGAAAATGCCGATTTCGGGATACTTAGAGTAATTGTTTCCGATCCGGAAAAAGCATTGTCTGTATTGAAAGACAATCAATTCGGAGTTACGTTGACCGATGTGGTATGTTTGCGTTGTCCTGATACGCCGGGTGCGTTGGCGAAAGCATTGAATTATTTGGCGGAAGCTAATGTATTTATTGAGTATATGTATGCTTTTTCGTCGGGCGATTCGGCAAATGTTATCATTCGTCCTAACGATATTGATATGTGTATAGAAGTGTTGCATCAACATAAGTTAGAGTTGATAGGTGCTAATCGTTTTTATAAAATATAAATTTTAAAGAGAGATTATCGGTCGTCCTCAAATTGCCTGTAAATTTGAGGACGATTTGGTGTTTATTTTAATCAAATTGTTTTTATGCGAAATTTATTGCTCATATTGTGCCTGTTTGTTCCGGAAATCGTATTTTCTCAGAAAGAGTATTCTGAACAAAAAAACATCCCGTATCGGGCGCAATCGTCCGATGAATATGCCCGCGAGCGGTGTACGGTAGATGTATATTATCCGGCAGAAGAAAAAGACTATTCTACGGTAGTGTGGTTTCATGGAGGCGGTTTGACTTCTGGCAGTAAGTTTATTCCTAATGAGTTGAAGAATAGTGGGCTTGCTGTGGTTGCGGTCAATTATAGACTTTTGCCGAATTGTTCTTTATCCGATTGTATAGACGATGCGGCAGCAGCGATAACTTGGACATTTCAAGAGATAGAAAAGTACGGGGGCAACAATCGTAAGATTTTTGTATCGGGGCATTCGGCTGGCGGGTATCTCACCGGTATGGTGGGACTGGATAAAAAATGGTTGGAAAAGTACAGTATAGACGCTGACTCTATTGCTGGTCTAATCCCTTTTAGCGGGCATGCGATAAGCCATTTTGCATACCGAGAAGCCAAAGGAATGAAATCAACACAACCAAGCATAGACGAATTTGCTCCGTTATATTATGTTCGTCCGGACGCGCCACCGTTAGTTATCGTTTCTGGCGACCGGGAGATGGAGATGCTTGGCCGATACGAAGAAAACGCCTATTTCTGGCGTATGATGAAAGTTGTGGGACATCCGTATGTTTATTTGTATGAATTAGACGGATATGATCACGGATCTATGGCGGCACCGGCGTTTCATATTCTGAAAAACCAGATAAAAGAGATATTAAAGAGGAAATAAAGGGTACTATATCCAATTCATAGAAGTATAATAACGCGAGAGATGCTCTATTGCATATTGCAAATCTTTGTGCAATGAGTGTGTCATTTCGTGAATCCGAATACGGGAATCTCTATTCATTTTATGGATTAAATAATTGGAAAATAGTTCGGTTTTTTGAGTGTCGTTGAGAGCGGTATCGAAACCGATAGTTATGCTATCATCGTGTTTTATCACGTATCCGAAAATTTTGTCCGATATAATATTCCCGTTTTTGTCTTTTTTTATCGCTTTTATCTCGTAGTGATAATCTTTATCTATTGTAACTTGACAAGGAGGTACTGTCGATTTCAGTATCTCCCGAATTTCATTAAATGCAGTATCTACAACTTTCAAATCTATTGTTTTTGAAATTAAGACCTTCTACCGCTTACACCTAACAGTAAAAAGAATATATTGATAAAATCCAGATAAAGAGTAAGCGCTCCGATAACGCCGGCTTTCATGTAATTAGTATCTAAATTTTCGGCTGATTCGCCTATCTGTTTTAATCGTTGGGTGTCATATGCCGTTAATCCTACGAAAATAAAAATTCCGATAATGGATATTACCCAGTAAACCGTACTGTTAAACCAAAAAATATTGATAAAGAATGCAATGACTAATCCGATTAGCGCCATAGATAACAGATTGCCGAATTTTGTCAAATCGCTTTTGGTATAATAGCCGTAAATGCTCATCAAGCCGAACATCAATGCGGCGATAAATAGAGCGTAGCCTACGGAGCTGGCTGTATAAAGGGCGATAATCGCCGATAGTGTTATTCCATTCAATGCCGAATATGCCAGAAACATAGTAATGGCAGTTGTCAAAGACATTCGGTTGATGCTGGATACCAATATAAAAACCAATGCCAGTTCAGCGACAATAAGCCCCATAAAAGCCCAGTTGCTTTGTCTTAAATAGGTTAGGAATTGCTGGTTTGAATAGATAAATATCGCTATTATTCCGGTTAAAGCTAAACCTATTGTCATCCACCTGTATACCCAAACTAAAAATTTACGTTGTGCTGCAACTTCTTGAAAGTAGGCCTGAGCTTGTGTACTGTATCCTTTTTCCATAATCGTTTTTTTATTGTTATTAATTAATACAGATAGAGTATCATTTTGTTCGGTATATGTAGAAACTTTAAGATATATAAATATAAAACACTTTCAGGATGTGTATATTTGCTTTCTATAAAAGAAAGATAATTAGATGAAATGATTATTTTTGTGTCGATAAAAAAGCCATAAAAGTAATTTAATCTATTATGAAAAAATATAGTGTGTATTTCTTTCTGTTAGCCGTTTTTTGCGCTTGTAGCGTCGGAAAACAACCTGTTTCATCGCAAAATAAAGTCCCGTTTGGAGATCCTTTTATCATGTTGTATAATGATACATATTATGCCTATGGAACACATTCTGATAGCGGTATAGAGGTTTATGTTTCTAAAAATCTGAAAGAGTGGCATTATCCGGACGGGAAAGAGGCGCCTTATTTGGCGTTGCGAAAAGAAGATGTTTGGGGTGGAAAATGGTTTTGGGCTCCTGAGGTATATCACGTAAATGGGAAATTCTATATGTATTTTTCCGCTAACGAGCATATCTGCGTAGCTACGTCCGACTCTCCGTTGGGTCCGTTTGTTCAAGAGGAAAAGAAACCCATGATAGAGGGCGAAAAATGTATAGATAACTCATTGTTTATAGATGACGATGGGAAAGCGTATCTCTTTTTTGATCGTTTTAACGATGGTTTGAATATATGGGTAGCAGAACTGGAAAAAGATTTGATAACTATAAAACCGGAAACTATGCACGCTTGCATACATGTTTCTCAGAAATGGGAGGAAGTATGGCCGCGTGTTAATGAAGGCCCCTTTGTTATTAAACACAACGGAGTGTATTATATGACTTATTCAGCCAATAGTTATGAAAGCCCGTTTTATGGAATAGGATGCGCAACCGCCACTGATATTATGGGCGCATGGACTAAGTATGAACATAACCCGTTGTTGCAAAAGCCGGGAAATCTGAACGGAATAGGGCATAGCGCGTTTTTCAAAGATAAAAAAGGAAAGCTGAGAATCGTTTTTCATGCGCATAATAGCCAAACATCCATACATCCTCGCCACATGTATATAAGTACGGCATCATTCAAGAAGCAAAAAAATGCGCCCGATGTTTTGGTTATAGATTCTGCCTATATGACCCCTGTTCTGAGAAAAAGTAAGTAAAAATTAAATTGTATGTATTGAATAAAAAGGGTTATCCCTGAGTCTTTTGTTGCTTTACGCTATTTTTAGCTCTTTATCTCGGGGTATAACCATTCTCATTTTTATTCGTTATCTTTGCGACCTAAATAAAGAACGATAAAAGTGATATATCCCACAAATTTTGAACAAAAAACAGGATTCGATAAGATAAAGGGCCTTATCGTTGCCAAATGTTTGAGTAGTTTAGGAGTAGAACGTGTAGAAAGTATATCTTTTACTGATAATTACGATATTTTAAATACATGGTTGCATCAAACGGAAGAGTTTGTGCGTATCATGCAAGAAGAGGATGAATTTCCGGCAAATTATTTCTTTGATGTTCGTCCGGCATTGAAAAAAATCCGGGTAGAAGGAACGTATTTAGATGAGACGGAATTGTTCGATTTGAGACGCTCGTTAGATACTATCCGTCTGATTGTCCGTTTCTTTCATCAGGAAGAAGCGGATAATACTCCGTATCCGTATTTGCAGGCATTAGCCGGAGATGTTGCGGTTTTTCCTCAACAGATAGCGGCAATCGATAAAATTCTCGATAAGTTCGGAAAAATAAAAGATAGCGCATCACCCGAGTTACAGAAAATACGGCGGGAGATAACATCGGTTTTTGCCGGTATATCAAAAAATCTGAATAACATTTTGCGTTCAGCTCAGAGCGAGGGCATTGTAGATAAAGATGTTGCGCCTACTATGCGCGACGGACGTTTAGTTATACCGGTAGCTCCGGCGTACAAGCGAAAAATAAGGGGCATTGTTCATGATGAGTCGGCCAGCGGGAAAACTGTATTTATCGAGCCGGCAGAGGTAGTAGAAGCTAATAACCGGGTAAGGGAGTTAGAGAGCGAAGAACGCCGTGAGATTATACGTATATTGACGTCGTTTACTGATCAGTTGCGTCCTGTAATTGAAGATATTTTCTATTCGTACGAGTTTTTATCCGATATAGATTTTATTAGAGCAAAAGCCTTGTTCGCTTTGCAGATAAACGCAATATTGCCTGTGGTGGAAAATATTCCGCAAGTAGATTGGGTGCAGGCCATACATCCGTTGTTGTTTCTTTCGTTGCAAAAACAAGATAAGAAGGTTGTTCCTTTGGATATAACTTTGCAGGCGGATAAACGCATTTTGTTGATATCCGGACCTAATGCCGGAGGAAAATCCGTTTGTCTGAAAACCGTAGGACTACTGCAATATATGGTACAATGCGGGCTATTGATTCCGTTGCGAGAAAATTCGCGGGTGGGAATTTTTAAGGACATCTTTATTGATATAGGCGATGAGCAGTCTATTGAGAACGATTTAAGTACATATAGTTCTCATTTGACTAATATGAAATATTTCATTCGAAATTGTTCTGACCGTTCCATTTTGTTAATAGATGAGTTCGGCAGCGGGACAGAACCACAGATTGGTGGTGCAATGGCAGAAGCTCTGTTAGATAGATTCAATAGGCGGGGAGTTTTCGGTGTTATAACTACGCACTATCAAAATCTGAAACATTTTGCCGAAGACACCGTCGGTATAGTGAACGGTGCGATGTTGTACGATAGACATCAAATGCAACCGTTGTTTAGGTTGTCGATAGGTAATCCGGGCAGTTCTTTCGCTATTGAGATAGCTCGTAAGATAGGTTTGCCGGAGGATGTTATAGCGGAGGCGTCCGAAAAAGTGGGTTCCGATTATATAGATATGGATAAATATCTGCAAGATATTGTCAGAGATAAGCGTTATTGGGAAAATAAGCGTCAGAATATACGTTTGAAAGAAAAACGGCTTGAAGAGCTTTCCGCCCGATATGAAAAGGATTTGAAAGAATTGGACGAGCAGCGGAAGGTGTGGATGAAAAAAGCGAAGTCTGAGGCCGAAACGGTTTTGCAACAGGCAAATGCTCAAATTGAGAATACGATTCGTCAAATCAAGGAGGCTCAGGCGGAGAAAGAAAAAACCCGCGCAGTTCGTCAAGATTTTGAGGCATTTAAACGATCGATAACGGAGAATGAAAGTTTCTCGGAAGATAAAATTACTCGAAAAATAAGACAGATTCAAGAACGGGAACAACGGAAAAAACAGAAACCGAAAAATCAGGAAAAGAACGTTTGGAAACCCGAAGTGATAGAATCGGGCGATTTTGTTCGTATTAAAGGGCAAAATTCAATAGGTGAAGTTGCCGAAATACAAGGTAAGAACGCTATCGTGATTTTCGGTATGCTTAAATCTTCCGTTAAATTGGATTTATTGGAGAAAGTCAGCAAAAACCAGATAAAAAAAATACAACCTAAAACAACCTTTATCAGCGAGCAGACCGCCGATGATATGAGAGAGCGCAAATTGAATTTCAAGCAAGAGATAGATGTGCGCGGTATGCGTGGCGATGAGGCTTTACAGGCAGTAACTTATTTTATTGATGACGCTATTTTAGTGGGAGTAGCCCGAGTGCGCATTTTACACGGAACCGGTACAGGCATATTGCGGCAATTGATCCGGCAGTATTTGAAAACAGTACCGGGAGTAGTTCATTTCCAAGATGAACATGTACAATTTGGCGGCGCGGGCATTACGGTAATAGAACTGGCGTAAGCCTTTCCCAAAGCGATATAGTAATACTCGTCCGATTCGTCGGCATCAATAATGCCTAATCCCTGTTGCTCGAAAATAGAACATTGATTTTCTATTTCAATTAACGAATCGTTACTAACTCTTTCATCTTTATGCTTATGCAGGTGATTTAGAAATTCTCTGCTTTGCGCATGGGCAATCAGTAATTCACCGTCGTCGGTTAAACAATGGTTAACCAGATATGAGATGGTTTCGGTTTTGCGGGTTAAATGGGGAAAAACCGAGTATAAAATAATTTGATCGAATTTTCCCCTGTATATCTGTTTTTCTATATCCGAAACTATCCAATTTATATTTTTCCATTTTGCATATTTTGTTTTGGCGATGTCTATCATTCCGTCGGCAATATCTATCGCTTGTATGAGGGACTTGGGAGAATAATGTCTGATAAAAGGCAATAATATTCCCGTACCAGTACCTACATCTAATACTCGTTTTGAAACATTCCACGACAGTTTCTGCAATAAAAAGTGGATTTTGTGAGAATCCGGCTTGCTTATTTCATCCCAATTCCGGCATATTTTGTTAAAAAAGTCGACACACATTACGTTTGTATTTGTTGTAAAAGATATGATATCCAGTTCTCCATGCCAATGCCTTGTGTTACCGATAATTCGAAAAAACGAAGATGCGGATTGATTGACAATGCGTTTTGTTTTATCCTCTCTATGTCGCATTGCAGATAAGGCAATAAATCTATTTTGTTGATGATGCACGTTTGTGCGCTTTCAAACATATAGGGGTATTTCAACGGTTTATCATCGCCTTCGGTTACGCTGATCATTACGATGCGTTCGTTTTCGCCTAAATCGAATAGTGCGGGACAGACCAAATTTCCGATATTTTCGATAAAAAGGAGAGATGATTCGGGAATATTCATCTGTTTTATTGTATCGTATATTTCTCCGGCTTCCAAATGACATCCGGTTTCCGTATTGATTTGTACGGTGTTTATTCCTAAGTTCATAATCCGGTCGGCATCGTTCGACGTTCGTTGGTCTCCTTCTATTACGCTGATATTTATTTTACTCTTAATGGCTTTAATTGTTGTCTCCAATAGCGTTGTTTTGCCCGATCCGGGAGAGCTGACTAAGTTAAAGGCATATATGTTTTTAGCGTCTAAATATCCTCTTATACGTTCTGCCATATTGTTGTTATGAGAGAGGATGTCTTTCTCTATTTCGATAACAGACGGTTGTTCGTGGTGGTGATGATGTTCCATGCCCAAAGCGTGCATTTGCTCATGAGATAGATTATGACTGTGTTTATGATGATCACCGCATCCGCAAGATCCACACATAATATATTGATTTTTAGTTACTACTCTACAATAATTGATTTTAGACGGAGTTCGTTGCCTTTTGTCAAACGAGTATCTTTTGATCCGCAGAAAGGGCAACTCGTATATTTTCTTGTGCTCTTAAAGTCTCTTTTACAGATATTACAGCGTGAAAGGGGAGATATTGTATGAATTTTATGGCCTACATTCATTCTGCTGCTTTTTAAGATGATTCCCAAAGAAAAGTCCAGCCCGTTAATATCTACGCCGGCCAGTTCTCCGACTTCTACTTCTAATTCTGATAATTTGCTGTTTCCGTTGTTTTTAGCTTCTTGAACAGCCAAATTGACAATACTTAATGCTATGGATAATTCGTGCATAATTAGTTTTTATAAAAAGTTGCTGCGCCTATACCCAGTTGCCCGACGGAAATTCCGGCGTCATTACAAGGAATACGGCTTGTATAGTAGTAAGGAATTTTTTTAACCTTAAACTTCTGTATTAACAATTGAAGCAATCTTTTGTTTTGAAATACGCCTCCTGAAAGAACTATTTTCGATAGTCCGTTTTCTCTCAATAACTCTAATGCCTTGTTAAATAGTATGTCTGCCAAAGTATTATGAAATTTTGCGGCGATAATTGCTTGGGGTATATTTTGCTCTAAATCTGTTATTATTCCTTTAAATAAAGAATGAAAGGAGAGTTCCTCTGTTGATAAGGGATAAGAGCTTTTTTCTCGGTCGGAAGCAGTGTGCTCCAATAAAACGGCGGCTTCTCCTTGAAAACTGTTTTGGTAGCAAATACCGGATAGTGCGGAAACAGCATCGAATAAACGTCCGCAACTTGATGTATAATAGGTATTTATATGTTTGTTTATCATGGTTTTTATCGTATTTATTTTTTCAATACCGATAGTCCTTTTGAAAGTTTCGGGAATAGGAAGATCGTAATGGTGTAAAAATGAAACGCCCATGCGCCAACCTTCTTTTGCAGCTTTATCACCACCGGGTAAGGCTATGTACGGAAAGTGAGATAACCGGATAAATTCTTTTCTGTTACATTGTAAAAATTCGCCTCCCCATGAGCAATTGTCAGTACCTAATCCGGAACCGTCCATACATATAGCTAATACATCTTCGTAAAGATTGTGCTCTACCATTACAGATACGGCGTGAGCGTGGTGATGTTGTACTTGTAGAAGCGGAACCCCTGTTTTTTGAGATATTTCTTTCGCTAATCGGGTTGATAAATAATCGGGATGAAGGTCGCTTACCAGATAACGTGGATTGAAACGGAACAGTTTACAGAAACGGTGAATGGTTTCTCTATAAAATTCAAAAGTTTCCATGTTTTCCAAGTCTCCGATGTGTTGGCTCAAAATAATGTCTTTCGATTTTCCTATGGCGAATGATGCGGTTTTTTCAGCACCGAAAGCGAGAATCCCTTCTGTATAATTTTCAGTAACGATTGGCTCTGGCGTATATCCTCTCGAACGTCTGATAATCTGTATATTATTGTCTATATATTGAACAATAGAGTCGTCTACGCGATTATGTATGTCTCGGTTGTGAGAGACAAATAAATCGGATATAGGATAAAGTTTTTTTTCGGCATCATAGTTTTCTATGATAATTGGTTCGTCTCCGAAATTTCCGCTGCTAAATACAACAGCATCCAAATTACTGTATTTAAATAAATCGAAGTGAATAGGTAAATAAGGTAATATAGCGCCTAATGTGGTAAACCCTTGATTCAGTTCGCAATTTAATTTGGTATGTTCTTTTAGTAAAACAATCGGTCTGCGCCATGAATGTAAGATGTCAGATTCGGTTTTGTTTATGTAAAGCCATTTTTTTGCGGTCTTTTCATCGGGAAACATTATGGCGAAAGGCTTTTTTTCCCGTTGTTTAATTTCTCGTAAACGTAAAATGCTTTCAGTGTTATGTGCGTCGCATAGTAAATTATATCCGCCTAAGCCTTTCATAGAGACGATACCTCCTGATTTTACCGTTTTTACAATCTCTTGTAAAATAGAAAAGTAATCTAAACTGGAAGTATCTGTGTTGTTTTTGCATGAATAATAAGGACCGCAATGATTGCATGCTATGGGTTGCGCATGAAATCTTCTATCTGTTATATTTTCATATTCCGACCGGCAATGTTGGCACATTTCAAACGATTCCATTGTTGTTTGTGAACGATCGTATGGCAGTTCTTTTATAATAGAAAATCGGGGACCGCAGTGCGTACAGTTGATGAATGGATAACGTATTCGGTGCGGTTGTGTTTCCATATCTTGAAGGCAATCCGGACAAACGGCTATATCCGGGCTTATGCGGGTTATTTCCGATCCGTGTTCTTTGCTTGCAGTGATATGAAAATCCGAAAAACTCGATGAGGTTCTTAGCAAAGAGATAGAGTATTTATGGATATACGCTATTTTAGGTTTCTTTTTAAATACGTCATTAATAAAAAGTTCAGCATCTTTTTGGGAACAATCCAGTTCTATATATACGCCGTCGTTTCTATTATCCACACACCCGTGTAGGTGGTGTTCTTGGGCTAATTTATAGATGAACGGGCGAAATCCTACGCCTTGAACAAGCCCGTCTATATGTATTAAATAATGGTTGTGCATCTTCATTCCTTTTCTTGCTATCTATACAACACAAACAAAACAAGCTAAGATTTGTTCTTTATAAATAAAAACTTGTAAAATATGTGTTTGGCTATACCCGGAAAAGTAATAAAAATAGAATCATCTGTTGAAGGATTGCAAACAGCGTATGTTGATTTTGGAGGAATCTCTAAACATATCTGTATATCGTATGTCGATGTCGTTCCCGGAGATTATCTGCTTGCTCATGCAGGGGTTGCGTTGTGCAAGGTAGATAGCGAAGAGGCGCTGAAAACGCTCGAAGATTTCAAAACCATTTCAGATTTTATAAAAAAGGATGAAACAAGATATTAATTCCCCGTTCCGGAATCCGAAGGATGTAGAGGAACTATCAAAGGCCATACGTTATATTACCACGCAAGAGTGGAATATCATGGAAATATGTGGCGGGCAAACGCATGCGCTGGCTAAATACGGAATAGAAGATATGCTGCCTTCTGAAATACGGTTGATACATGGTCCCGGATGCCCGGTGTGTGTGACGCCGGTTTCTGTAATAGATAATGCCGTAATGTTATCTATGCAGCCCGATGTGTGTTTATGCACGTTCGGCGACATGATGCGTGTACCGGGTACATGTGATGATTTATTATCTGCTAAGGCTCAAGGAGGTAGGGTAAAAATGGTTTATTCTCCTCTTGATGCGTTACGGTTTGCAGAGGAGAATCCTCGTTTGCAAGTCGTGTTTTTTGCTATTGGGTTTGAAACTACTCTACCTATCTATGCGTTGACTATATTGGAGGCTTGCAGGCGGAAAATAAAAAACTTTTCTATTTTGCCGGCTTTGGTTTCCGTACCTCCTGCTATGGAAGCCTTATTGTCAGACCCGGAAAATATAATCGACGGTTTTTTAGCGGCAGGCCATGTATGCGCCGTTACCGGAATGCAGGAATATAGGTTGCTGTCTAATCAATGGCAAGTGCCTATTGCTGTTACGGGTTTTGAGCCATCCGATTTGTTATATGGCATATTTTTATGTGTCAGTAGGTTGGAGTCCGGTAAAATAGGTGTCGACAATGCGTATTCGCGCATAGTAGGGTTTTCCGGAAATATGTCGGCTTTGCGCGATATAACGCAAGTTTTTGACCGAGCAGATCAGGAATGGCGGGGATTGGGAGTTTTAAGGAACAGCGGTTTTAAAATAAACGAAAAGTATAAACAATACGATGCAGTTAAACGTTTCCAATTAAAACAAAAACAGCCGGTTCCAGATAGGTGTGAGGCCGGAAAAATTTTAAGCGGAAAAATAATGCCTTATGAGTGCCCTCTGTTTTGTAAGGAGTGTTTTCCTGAGCATCCGTTAGGGGCTCCGATGGTATCTTCGGAGGGAGTATGTTCCGCCTATTATCGCTATAAACGAAATAACTATGATAAAAACCAATCCTACACAAATTTGTCCGTTGCCCATAACCGATTATGAGCAAATAATGCTTGCTCATGGCGGAGGGGGAAAATTGACGCAGCGAATGATTGAACAGTTGTTTTTTCCTGCCTTCAATAATGAATATTTGGGACAAGAGCACGATGGAGCAGTGATACCTGTACGGGAAGGCCGTCTTGCGGTAACGACCGATTCGTTTGTTGTGAATCCTATAATTTTTCCCGGAGGAAATATCGGCGATTTGGCTATAAATGGTACAGTAAATGATTTAGCGTGCTGCGGAGCCGTTCCGATGTATTTGACGGCCAGTTTTATATTAGAAGAAGGTTTTTCTATGGCCGATTTGAAACGGATAGTTGATACAATGTCAATTGCAGCCCGAAAAGCTGGCGTGAAAATTGTTACCGGAGATACAAAAGTTGTAGAAAAAGGTAAAGGAGACGGGATATATATCAATACGTCAGGTATCGGAATAGTGCCGGATGGTATTGACATTTCTCCGATGAATGCCGTACCCGGCGATGTCGTTATAGTAAGCGGATTAATAGGACAACACGGTATAACAGTCCTTTCCACGCGCGATAGTTTAGGATTTGAAACGGAAATAAAAAGCGATACGGCTCCGTTAAATGGAATGATATCGGATTTGTTGGCTGCTGTTCCGGAAGTACATGTTTTGCGAGATCCTACTCGGGGAGGCGTATCGGCAACGCTGAACGAAATAGCTCGAAAGGCGCAGGTAACGATAGAAATAGATGAGGCGTTATTGCCTGTCGGAAAGCAAGTGTCCGCTGCATGCGATTTATTGGGACTTGATCCGTTATGTGTTGCAAATGAGGGCATTGTGTTGGTCTTTGTGCCTGAGTCTCAATCGGAAAAAGCAATCGAAGTTTTACGTAATAATATATGGGGAAGAAATGCCGCTGTGGTAGGTAGGGTTTCGGCGAAAGGACATGGTACGGTAACTCTAAAAACATTGTATGGCGGGTGTCGTATTGTAGATGTCATATCGGGGGAACAATTACCGCGTATTTGCTGATATTAAATAAAGAAATTATGGATACTAAAAACAAAACGTTTTATCAGGAGTTGATGGAGAAAGGATACTCTCGCCGTGATTTTTTGAAATTTTGCGGTTTAGTGGGAGGTATGCTGGGACTACAAAGTACGGGTGTCGCTCAAATTATAGATGCTTTACAGACGAAACCTCGTAAGCCGGTTATTTGGGAACATTTTCAGGAGTGTACTTGTTGTAGCGAATCGTTTTTGAGAGCTTCGCATCCGTTGGTAGGACAGATTTTGTTAGAAATGATCTCGCTTGATTATTCAGATACCTTGATGGCTGCGTCGGGAGAGCAGGCGGAGGCAGTAAGGGCAGAGTCGATGAAAAATAATTATGGGAAGTATATTCTAATTGTAGAGGGCTCTGTACCGCTGGGTAGCCCCGGTTATTGTACGATTGCTGGAAGATCGGCTAAACAAGTATTTGATGAGAGTGCTGCCGGAGCAGAGGCGATTATAGCTTGGGGCAATTGTGCTTCATCAGGATGTATACAGCATGCGCGTCCCAATCCGACAAAAACAGAACCTGTTCATAAAATTTTTTCCGGCAAGCCGGTAATTAATGTACAAGGATGTCCTCCTATTGCAGATGTTATGGCAGGTGTCATTACCTATATTTTGACGTTCGAAAGATTGCCCGAGTTAGATAATATGGGGCGTCCCAAAGTATTTTACGGTCGGCGGGTACACGATACTTGTTACAGGCGTCCTGCCTATGATGCGGGGCTTTTTGTACAATCTTTTGACGATGAAAATGCTAAAAAAGGATATTGTCTGTATTATATGGGGTGTAAAGGTCCTAATACGTTTAATTCTTGCGCTGTAATAAAGTGGAATAATTGCGTCAGCTATCCTATACAGTCCGGGCATGGATGTATAGGGTGTTCCGAGCCTAACTTTTGGGATTACGCTCCGTTGTACAGCCATATACCCAATGTGCATGGTATCGGTATAGAGGCTACGTCCGATAAAATCGGAGCTGCTCTTAGCGCGGTTACCTTAGGTGGAGTTTTGGTGCATGCGGTAGTTACGAATATACAGAAACGCAAACTGATAAAAAATCAGATGGATGACATCAGTATTAATACGGAAGAATATGAACGCCAAAAAGCCCGAATGGAAAGAGAGCGGGAACGGATTGCAAATCAAGAGTCTCGGATAGATAACGAATCGGAAAAGACAAATTAATGCGGAATCAAAACAAAATAGAATATGGCAAAAAGAATAGTAGTAGATCCGGTTACTCGTATAGAAGGGCATTTGCGTATAGAAGCCGATATTGAGAACGGTATTATAAAAGATGCGTACAGTTCCGGTACGATGATACGCGGATTGGAGATTATTGCGCAAAATCGAGATCCTCGTGAGGTTTGGGCTTATGTAGGCAGGGTATGCGGCGTGTGTACCTCTATCCATTCGTTGTGCTCGGTACGGGCGGTAGAAAATGCGTTGGGTATTGTGATACCTCCTAATGCCGAGATGGTTAGAAACTTAATGCAGGCTGCATTGTTAGAACAAGATCATATCGTTCATTTCTATCAATTACAGGCATTAGATTGGGTAGATGTGGTTTCTGCGTTGAAAGCAGACCCAAAGGAAACTTCTGAAATAGCTCAAAGCATATCTGCTTGGCCGAAAAGTTCTGTCGGGTACTTCGCCGATATCCAAAAGAAAATCAAGAATTTCATGGATACCAGCAAATTAGGTATTTTCGCTAATGGATATTGGGGGCATCCTGCGTATAAATTGCCTCCGGCGGTAAATTTGTTGGCGGTTGCTCATTATCTGGAAGCTCTTGAAGTTCAGAAAGACATTGTAAAAATACAGACTATATTCGGAGGTAAAAATCCGCATCCTAATTTTTTGGTCGGAGGTATGGCGTGCGCCGTAAATATTAACGACCCGAATGCTTTGAATTTAGAGCGTTTAAGTTACGTTGCCGAGATTATAGAAGAGACCCGGCAATTTGCACAGCAGGTTTATTTGCCAGATGTTTTGGCTATTGCTTCATATTATCCGGAATGGACTAAAATAGGCGGAGGTTTGAGGAACTATATTTCGTATGGAGATTTTCCGATGGGTAATTATGGCGAATTGCAGACATATAAGATACCCAGAGGCATTATTGTCGATAGAAATATGTCTCGTATAGAACCTTTCGATCCTACCGATATGGATGGTTTGCAGGAATTTGTCAATAATTCGTGGTATAAATATACGGAAGGTAAAAATGTCGGTCTTCATCCATCGGTGGGAGAAACGGTTTTAGACTATACAGGTCCTACACCTCCTTATGAATATTTGGATGTAGATAAACCGTATAGCTGGATAAAAACGCCTCGATACAAAGGAATGCCTATGGAAACGGGGCCTTTGGCTCGGTTTATTGTAGGATACGCATCCGGAAATGAGCAATATAGGGAGATAACCGATAGATGTTTGGCGCATCTCAATGTGCCGTTAGAAGCTGTTTATTCTACTGTGGGGCGAACGTTAGCGCGCGCTATGGAGGCTTCGTTAGTTGCCGATTGGATGGGCGATTTTTATCGTCAGCTATTGAGTAATATAAAATCGGGAGATTACAGAATGTTCAATAATACTTATTGGGAACCGTCTACATGGCCTAAAAAGGCGCAAGGGTATGGCCTTACTGAGGCACCTCGCGGTTCGTTGGCGCACTATGTGGATATTTCGGATAAAAAGGTGGCGCGTTATCAAATGGTCGTACCTACTACATGGAACGCTTCTCCCCGAGACACCAAAGGGCAACATTCTGCATTCGAGGCATCTTTGATAGGAACTCCGGTATTTGATTCTTCTGTTCCGTTGGAAATTATCAGAACTATCCACTCGTTTGATCCTTGTTTGGCCTGTGCTGTTCATTTATATGATGAAAAGGGATCGTTTGTTCATCAGTTAGATTGTATGTAATAAAAACGAAAGAGATATGATTAGTCGGAAACCAGCGTTAAGAGAGGTGTATGTGTGGCAATTGCCTGTACGTATATTTCATTGGGTAAATGCTTTTACAATTACGGTTCTAATTGTAACGGGTTTTATTATAGGCGATCCGCCTGCTATTATGCACGGCACTGCTCCGGAATTTAATTATTGGTTCGGGTGGGTACGGTTAGCGCATTTTATTGCAGCTTTTATATTTGTAATCAATCTGTTGGTACGTATATATTGGGCTTTTGCAGGAAATGTTTTCGCAAGATGGAATAATTTTATCCCGCTGACCCGAAAACAGATTAATGGTATTTTCGAGACAATAAAGGTAGATGTATTGCTGTTGACTCCAAAACCGGTTTACGACATAGGACACAATTCTTTGGCTGCGTTTACTTATTTCGGACTGCTATTAGTTTCTATCGTTCAGATTGTTACCGGATTTGCTATGTTCAGCGCATCCAGTAACGCTTGGTATGCTCCTTATTTTGAAGATTTGTTAATCAGTATGAATGGGTTCTTTCCGGTTCGTAACATCCACCATATATTGATGTGGTTTTTTGTCTTGTTTGTGATAGTACATGTTTATTTGGTGTTTTATCATGATTATATAGAACGCAATGGTGTAGCCTCTTCTATGATAGGAGGATGGAAGTTTATAAACGATAAGGTTGTAGAACAATTTTTATCGGAGGAGAAAGAAAACGAACGGTTGGAAGTCGATAGAAAAATAGAACAGTCAGAATTGAAAGAAGATATAAACGCATGAGTAAAATTTTGGTTTTAGGGTTAGGTAATTTGGTATTGAAAGACGAAGGCGTGGGTATCCATGCCGTTCAACGGATGCAACGAGATACATTGTCGGAAGGTATTGACATTTTAGATGGCGGTACGGGCGGTATATTTATGATAGGGACTTTACAGCAATACGACCATGTTATTATGATAGACGCCACGTTAGATACGAATCCTCCCGGAACGGTGTGGCGATTGAAACCGAAGTATTCTACCGATTATCCTCGCTTGATGAGCGCTCATGAAATAGGATTGAAAGATATGATAGACGCTATGATTGTGCAAGACCATATTCCGGATATTGATTTGGTGATTGTTTCTGCGCGTGATGTTCAAGAAATTGGGATGGAACTCTCTCCTCCGGTAGAAAAGGCGTTGCCGAAGATAATGGATACGGTAAATGAAATAATACAAGAATTACGGAATTGAAAAAAGCCGGAGAAATATTCTCGCGGCTATCATAAATTCGTTTGAAATGAAACTTTAATGTCGGTAAACCTCTTTGAGATAATCGGAGAGGTTTTTGTTTTTATGTATCGGTTGTCTTTTTCTGTTGAACCAGTTAGGAAGAACGTTTGTATAAGACTTTGCTCTTTCTTTGTTTCGTCTTTCTAATAGTCGGAATAGTGTAAAGTCGGGTACATCGAACTCATTCATTTCTATGGATTTTGCAACCGATACAATTCTTTCGGTTAGCGTTTCAGGCACGCTGTCGTTTAGCAAAGACTCTCTGAAAAAAGCATTTTCTACGGGAGAATAATAAATAGGAGTTTCTATAATGGATGATAATATATCGGCAATATCAGTAAAAGAGTGCGAAATATCATTAGATATTTTATATGTGGCGCCTACCTTCGGCCTATTTTGAGTAAAATAGACTACTATTTCCGCTATGGATTCGGCCGATGTAAAACTGATACGTCCGTTGCCTCCGGGAAATAAAATTTTTCCTGATACAACAGGATTTCCGATAAAAATAGGCATTTGCTCCATTAAGATATTTCGTCTTAATATCGTGTACAATATGCCGGAGTTCCGTATGGCGGTTTCTGTTTCTGCATTTTCTTCGGCCAAGATGCAAGAGGAATTTCCTACCAGAATGGAACTGATGTATATTATGTGCTTAACGCCTGCGCCCGAAGCCGTGCGCAGTAAGTTAACATAACCTGTCCTTAGGTCGGATAAAAGATTGGAGTGTGTGATGATTAATGTATCTACGCCTTTCATGGCTTTGTCTAAGGATGGATGATTATCCAGATTTCCTATTACGGCATCAATGTTCAGCGTATTGTAAAAAGATATGTCTGATTGGGAGGGTAGCAATACCCGGATATTTTCTGATTTTTGTTCAAGAAAAGCGTTTAATATTTGTCTGCCCGGAGCGTTTTGAGTATCGGTAATTAGTATCATAATACGGAAATAATTTTAAACTTTCTTAGGCAGAACGATTACAACAATTAAAAGGTTGTGAAACAAAAGAAAAATTATATCAAATCGTATAAAATGTTTCAGTAGTGGTAGATTCTTGTTACTTTTGCAGCAATTTTGTAATAAAATGGAAAATACATTTCTGACGATTATTGAAATATTGGGTACAATAGCATTTGCGATAAGCGGTATAAGGTTGGCTTCCGCTAAAAAGTTCGATTGGTTCGGTGCATATGTTGTAGGGCTGGTTACTGCTATCGGAGGTGGAACTATTCGAGATGTAATGCTGGGATGTACACCGTTCTGGATGCTGAACAGCATATATTTGGCCGTTACGGGAATATCGTTATTGTCCGTTATTATTTTCGGAAAATATCTAATTCGTTTACAAAATACGTTTTTTATTTTCGATACGATCGGTTTGGCGTTGTTCGTCATTATCGGGATTCAAAAGTCATTAGCTCTCGATTTCCCTTTTTGGGTAGCTATTGTAATGGGCACGATTACCGGTTCGGCTGGCGGTATATTGCGGGATATTTTTATCAATGAAGAACCTCTTTTTTTTAGGAAAGACATATACGCTATGGCGTGTGTAATAGGCGGATTGTTTTATTGGGCATGTTATTCTGTAAATTTAGAAGAGGTAACTACTCAGATTATATCGGCCGGAAGTGTTATATTAGTGCGTATAGTTGCAGTGAAGTATCACTTGTCTTTACCGGTTTTAAAGGGAGACGAAACAGAGATTAATTCGTAAGTTATGATCATTCAAAAAAAGACAACAATACAGTTGATAAAGTTCGCTATGGTAGGCGTACTTAATACTACCTTGTCGCTTGTTGTAATTTACTCGTTGATGACTTTTTTCCATGTTGGGGTATATACCGCCAATATTTGGGGATACGTTGTCGGCGTTACCAATAGTTTTATTTGGAATAAGGTTTGGGTATTTCGAAAAAATGGCGGCACGATATGCCGAGAAGTTCTTTATTTCTTAGCTATATTCGCTTTCTGTTACGGAATACAGTTCATGTCTCTCCGGTTTATGATTGAGACAATTTCACTTAACTCTTATGTCGCTCAGTTGTTAGCTATGGGAGTATATACGATAATGAACTTTATACTGAATAAATGTGTAACGTTCAGGTGTTGATAGTATTTGAATTGTTTTAATCGGGGTATTATGAAATTAAGCATTATTATTCCTTGTTATAATGAAGAGGCTGTAATTGTTACTTCGTATAAAAGATTTACTGAGGTAATGACGGCAAACGGATACGATTACGAACTGTTGTTTGTGAATGACGGAAGTAAAGACAGAACGGAGGAAATTTTGTCAGATCTTGCTTCAACGGACTATCGCGTAAAACTTATCTCATTCTCTCGTAATTTCGGACATCAAAATGCCGTATCTGCCGGATTGCATAATTGTAAGGGAGATGTAGCGGTTATTATAGATGCCGATTTGCAAGATCCTCCCGAAGTAATACCTCAGATGATTGAGACATACGAAAAAGAAGAATGTAATGTGGTGTATGCCGTTCGTAAAAAGCGGAAAGGAGAGTCGTTTTTTAAGCGAGTAACAGCGAAACTCTTTTATCGGGGACTTAATTTATTGTCCGATTTTTCTTTTCCTGTCGATACGGGGGATTTCCGGTTAATAGATAAGTATGTATTAGATGCGTTCAGACAATTTCCCGAAAAGCATAAATATCTTCGGGGTTTGTTCTGCTGGATGGGGTTTAAGCAGGTTCCGTTTTATTATGACAGAGACGAACGAAAAGCAGGAGAAACAAAATATACATTGACTAAAATGATACGATTGGCGTCGATAGGGCTTTTCGGATTCTCTAAAAAACCGTTGAGGTTAGCTATTTCGTTAGGATGTGTTTCCATATTAATAGCTCTTGCATTGGTATTGTGGATTTTGTATCTTCATATCTTTGCCAACGAGAACGTAATGCCGGGATGGTCGTCTACTGTTATTATTATATTGTTTTTGGGAGGAGTACAATTGTTTACAATCGGAATTCTGGGCGAATATATTGGAAATATTTTCGATGAAACCAAAAACAGACCGGAGTATATCATTTATAAAAAAGTCAATTTCGACGAAAAACAATAAATCTCGAATACCGCAATATCAAAGCAACAGACTGTTATCATGCAAATAAATACAAGAAATACGCTTTTACTGATAGTAATACTTATCGGTATGTTTACTATTTTACCGTATATCGGTATCGTAAATTTTCATACAAAGGGAGAGCCCCGCGAGGCGGTAGTAGCCGTATCCATGCTTAATAATCATAATTGGATATTACCTATTAATAATGGAGGAGATATTGCCTATAAGCCGCCGATGTTTCATTGGCTTATAGCTTTGTTTTCGCTTCCCATAGGTCATGTTACCGAATATACGTCTCGTTTGCCGTCGGCATTGGCTGCTATTATAATGGCGATATGTTGTTTCTTGTTTTTTGCCAAACGGATAAATAACTCTACGGCATTTTTAAGCGTATTGCTTACTATATCGACATTCGAGATACATCGTGCGGCGATGGCGTCGCGTGTAGATATGGTTATGACCATGTTTATGGTGCTCTCTTTTCTTCAATTATATAAATGGAATGAAAAAGGAGCAAGGGGCATATCTATTGTTGCAACTGTTTTGATGGGGTGTGCAGCGCTGACGAAAGGACCTGTCGGTATTGTCTTGCCTTGTGCTATTATCGGTTTGTTTATGTTGATAAGAGGACAGAATTTATTTAAGGTAATAGGAAAATGTACTCTTATGGGAATTGTATCGTGCATTTTGCCTGCTATTTGGTATTATTGTGCATATAAGCAAGGAGGAGAAGCTTTTTTATCATTGGTGATGGAAGAGAATTTCGGACGGTTTATGGGTAAAATGTCGTATGAATCGCATGAGCAACCTATTATTTACTACTTTTATATAACGTTGGCGGGTTTTATTCCGTGGTCTATTCTGGCTTTTATCTCTGTTTTTACATTGCCTTATAAGTGGCCGAAAGAGAAACTATTGCAGAAGTGGAAATCTTTAAAGCAATCGATAACGGAGATGAACGATGCCCGATTGTACAGTCTTCTTTGTATAGTTACGGTATTTGTATTTTTCTGCATACCGAAAAGCAAACGAAGCGTTTATATCATGTCTATATATCCGTTTATAGCGTTCTTTTTGGCGGAATATATGTTTTATTTGTTGCGTAACAAGCAAACTGTCTGGCGGATTTTCGGCTCTTTTTTGTCTGCGCTGATAGGGGTAACGCTCGTTTTGTTGTTGATTGTCCGTTTTATTAAACTGGAAGTTTTATTATCGGTTGTTCCTGCCTTAGAAAGTGTCTCAGTATATATAGTTGCTTTGCAGGAAACTTCGGTTTCGTTGTGGGCTGTAACAGCCGTTGTATGTACTTTGGCTGCAATTTTGACAATATACAAATCTCGGAAAGAATGTTGTAGTAATAATCGTTATCTATATGCGGTTGTTTTTCTCTTTTTTAGTTTTCAGGTTGTATTAGATGCCTATGTGCTTCCGAGCGTATTGAACCGCAAATCGATGTCGCCCTTTGCCGAAGAGGTAATAAAAACCGTACCGGAAGGGAAAATCTATTCTTATGTCTCTACTCCGATGTTGCGTTTCTTTATTGTTAATTTTTATGCTAATGACAGGGTTGTGGATTTTGAAAAAGAACAACCCGAAGATGGTTATTTATTGGTGGGAAAAAGAGATTTTGAGGATATTCGGAAAAAGTATGGCGGTTTATATGATTTTCATCCTGTACTGATTTCTTCACAAAAAGGAAATGAAGTCAGGGATATTATATATTTGTATGCTTTCTCGAAGACGGAGCATTAAAAAAATTTGTTTGTAAGCAGTACTCCCGAAAACAATTTATTGTTTTCGGGAGTACTGCTTTTAGGAGAAAAGTTTTTGTTTAGAACGTAAAGTGTAGAGCTATTCGGACGCCGCTACGGTCTATATCGGGCAAGTCTCTATAAGTCAATCGCCATACATAATCTACTCGCAGAATTTTGAAAATATTTTCGATACCTACACCCGCTTCCATATATGGCATATTATCCATAATCATGCTACCCGCAGGAAACTCGTATAATCCTTTCGAGTTGATATATGGATTGTTTTTATTGGAAAGACTTCCGTATAATCCTCTGAATGATAGAACTTCTCTCCATTTGAGATATTTTAATAACGGAATGCGGTTAAACAATGCTCCATTGACAAAGTATGTCAAGTCCCATGAAATATATTGATCGTTAATGAACTCCATCGCGTTCATTAAAGTGTACGATTCCGGTTGAATAGTGTATGAAAGGTTCGCGTTGGGGATAATTAGTAGAGGGAACGGTACTTTATTCCAAACTTTTCCGCCTTTCAATATAATATCTGTATAACCGAAAGCTGAAAACCAGAACCGTTTTTGTACACCTAATTCCGTATGATTTATATTGTATTTGCTACCTAATATTCCTTTTGCGCCTATTTTGTGAGACAATGTAAAAATTGGAGCGTCTTTGGTAATAGGAATACGCATGGTTTTTGTCTGATAATATTTTTCATTCGGAGCGTATCGTAGTTTTATTTCAGCCGCCGCTACCGAGAAGTCTTTCTGTTCTACTCCGTCTTCAATAAACTTTACCCATTTACTCGGATATTCGGTACGGTAGTTTAGGTTGAACGCATATGAAAAACCGGATGAAAATTCATTTTTATATTCCAGTTCCGATAACCGCTCGTAAGTAATGCGTGTATCTGACTTACGCTTTAATGACAAAAACATGTTGTCTTTATTCGTGTACAGATAATGTTGCCCTAACTGGTTGATGTCGTAACTGTGTAATGCTCTGATAGAATGTATGGGGAATTCTCGGGTATGATACCTTTTCTTGTTGAATGAATATTCAACTTCTCCCATGTATTTGAATTTCTCGTCTTTTGTGCCGTAGGCTAAATATCCGCGTCCGAACCAATTGGGATGCAGATTGGCCGTAGTAAGTCCTCCTATTCTAAAACGTGCTCCTTCGGCCGTATTACCGCTGATGGTCGTATTCATCGGCCCTATATCGAATTTGCTGTTGTCTTTATCGGTAGGTATATATCCGGAGATTAAAGTTGAAATTACTTTTTCCGTGTAATAAAATACCGGAACTTCTCGTAATCGAGCCAACATTTTTTCAACAGCGTTTTCTTTGGATCTTACAGGAACATGTCTGTTGTCTTCCCAGAACGCTTCGGGTTTCATTTCGGCGTCGTCTTCTATAATGATACGTTCTTTTTCTTTGAAAATAGCCATATCCTGAGGCGGGTCGAAATTGTATTTTTGATATGTATTAATGCGCCTTGCGTATAAGCCTTGCGTATGCGATACAAGTCTGAATTCTACAGTAATGTCGTCTTTTTCCAATAATCGAGTTCCATCCGGTAATCGGCTGAAATCTTGTTCTATCGACATGTTTTCAACGAAGTTTAGATTTATATCGTGCGGTACATTCATTTTGATTTTCTTTACAAAGTAGGTAGAGTCTAATGTAACGTACATGCGACCGACAAAGCCGAAAGACTCCGAATTAAAGGGAACGAAAACCAAATCAGCGCACTTTTGTCCGCCTACGTCTATCGTATCATATATATAAAATTTATAGAACGAAGTCGCTATATTCGATAATGGGCTTACAAAACGGTTCAGTAATAAGGAGATGTCATTTTCATAAATGTTTACCTCTTTGAATATCTCACCTAAAAATTGTTGTACGCCATCTTGGTTTAGCATTTCGTCTATACCGGCTTTTTTCATACCGGTTATCACTTGTTTCTTCGATTTCGGATTTTTGCGGTAGTAATTGTTTCAATTTGTTCTCTGATAGATACGGTTAAAATAGGTTTTCCCGATATTTCAGAAGTATCGACGTAATCGAATATAAATTGAAATTTCTTGAATAGCCACTTTTTTTTCTGATCTTCCGAAAAGTCATTTAGGGCGAACGTCATTTTTTCATATCGTTCATATTGATAGTAATCGTGGTCTTCCAGACGGTTTTGCTTTTTCTGGGCGATTATCTTTTCAACAAGTTCGACGGCCGGATTGTTTTTTTTACTGTATTTCGTTTTTTTAGGAGTAATTACAACTTCGTCTAACTCTCTCATAGAAGAAGAAAGTACCACTTCTATATTTTCACGGTTAGAGGGATCTACCACAACTCTTTTAGGGAAGTATCCTGTGTATGAGACAATTAAAACTGCATTTTCAGGAGCGGAATTAATTACGAATTTACCTTCCATATCGGTAGATTTTCCCGTTTTAGTTCCTTCTATTACAACAGCAGCAAATGGTAAAGTTTCATTTGTGGCAGAATCCCGTACCACGCCTTGTAGTTTATATTGGGCAGATGCAAAAGGAATATATACAATAAATAGTGTGAAAAACAGGCATATATATCTATTCATGAAATTCTTGCTATACTGTAAATAACTAAGTATATTTTTATTATTTTAAGTGGCTACAAATGTAATAAAAATATCGCAAAACTTTTTAATGCGTGAAAGTTTTCTATTCTCTTTAACATAGTTTAAAAACTGTTTTTGTCATATTTACGTCCGAAAACTATTCCTTTACAAAACATATTTGTAATGAAAAAAGTTTTTAGATGGGTAAAGAGATAGAATATAAATATTTGGTAATTTCAGATTTATATAAAAAGATAGGAACTCGGACGTATTATAAACAGGGATATTTATCGGTGGAGAAGGGGCGTACGGTACGTGTCAGAGTTGTTG
>JAFUKV010000267.1 GCA_017467745.1 Bacteroidaceae bacterium
GGCTCGACAGTTCCGGTAGCTTCTACTTTATTGGATATAGAGCCTTTTATTACTTTATTTGTTCTGAAAGGGCTTTCTTCTTTCTGTTCGGGAGAAGAACATGCTTGGAATGATAAGGCTAAAACCAATATTGCCGAGATGCTGCCTAATGTTCTTTTTGTATAGTTCATATCGTTTTATTTTAATTTATTTCAATCGGTAAGTTTTGATAAAATTTAAGCAATTGTATGTTTAAGTATGCCATGTATTTGGCTTGCAATACTTCTTGTTGAGCTGAAAGAAAGTTGTTTTTTTCTGTCAACAATTCAACTGTATTTTTCATACCGACGTTAAATTGTTCGTTCACGAGATCATAGCTGATTTGCGTACTTTTCAGTTTTTCGGTAGCCGCTATGTATTGCTCTTGTGCGCTGCTTGCGTCTAACCAAAGAGTCTCTACCGTTTTGAATAATGTTTTTTGGGCGTCTAAATAATTTAACCGGCTGGTGCTGGTTTGTAATTGCGCCCGTTCTATTGCGCTTTTTGTATCACGGTTATTGAATATAGGAAGAGACAAACTTATTCCTACCGAGTTGCTCCAACTGTTTTTTAATTGTGTTCCGAAACTTCGGTTGGTACCGCTCATGCTATTTGTTCCGATACCTGCGTTGAGACTTATACTGGGCATGTATCCGGCTTTGGCGATGTTTACGTTTAAATTAGACGCTTTTATATCCAATAGGCTGCTTTGTATTTCAGGACGTGAAGCGAGGGCTGCTTCATATACTTCCATCTTGCCGGGTAGAGCCGTTAGAACGTTTTCATTATTTATATCCGACATGATGATGTCCATCTCTTCTTCTCCGTCAAGTTCTAATAATTGTTTCAATTGGAGTTTATAATTTTTCAGAGATGTTTGCGCTGTAACCAATTGATATTTGTCTGCGCTGTATTGCGCTTCGAGTTGAGCGTAATCGCTTTTGGCAATGCTGCCGGCGTCTAACATTTCTTTGGCTCGGTCTCGTTGTGCCGCAGATACGGCTAACGTGTTTTCGTTTATCTTTACCGATTCGTTGGCGTACAATATTTGCATAAAGATCTGAGTGATAGATTCTTCTATGCTGTTTGCCGTTTCTGTGATATCAAGTTCTGCAATTTGGTCGTTTATTTCTTGTTGTTCAATGGTTTTTAGCCTCTTGCCGCCATTAAACACCGTCCATTGGGCATTTAGTCCGTAACTGCCGTTATAGTTGGTTTTGCTGCTTCCCCCGCTGGTGGCGTAGTTACCGCTTCCGCCGACGTTTACGAGATTATTGCCGCTTTGGTCATACGGACGGTTTACAACGTTGTGTGAGGTGGAAAATGATAGGCTGGGAAACATGGCGGCTTTTGCCGATTTGGTATTGACCGCGCTTTCATCTAACAGTATTTTGCTCTTTTTTATTTGTATGTTTTGTTCTAAGGCATATTTTACGCACGATTGATAGTCCCATTGCGCGGGTTTTTCTTGTGCCTGAACGCTTCCTATTGCGGTTAAGAGCAAACAGAAAGGTAAGATTTTGTATTGTTTCATATTGAATACGGTTTATTCGTTTTTGTTCTTTCAAAACAAAAGTATTTATCCGTATTCAGATGTGCAATTAGAATATAAGTACAGCGTTTTTTTATCGTCCGAACCGTCGTTTTTGGAGATAAATATTATATGTATAATAAATTTTAACGTCTACCGTATTTGTCTCTGTTAGTAGGCTATGCGATAGACGTTAAAAGTATGTTTTAGGCAATAAATCTTCTTTATGAAAAGGCTAAAATCATTAATTGCGCTGTTAATATGCGTAGAAACATTGTTAGCGGGTATACCGTTGAATATGCTACGGCCGGAGCATCGTTTCCGGCTACTTTATTTGCGTAGGCGAGAGCGGGAGGGTCAGTGTTACTACCGGCGATAAGTCCCATTAACGTAAAGTAATTTAAGTTGAAACGCCAGCGACCTATAACACCTATCGTCAATATAGGAATAACTGTTATCAATACGCCCCATAATACCCATAATAATCCGTCGCCGCTTATTACGGTGTCGATAAATCCGCCTCCGGCATTAAGGCCTACACTGGCAAGGAACAGACAAATACCTATTTCTCTTAACAACAGGCTGGCGCTGGTAGATGTATATGTGATTAACTTGAATTTATAACCGAACCGTCCTATCAAAATTGCAACGACCAAAGGTCCGCCTGCCAGTCCCAGTTTCATCGACGACGACATGCCCGGTATTGCCAAAGGAATGCTTCCTAAAATGATACCTAATAAAATACCCACAAAAATGGTAATCATATTCGGTTCATTCAAACGCTTCATAGAATTCCCTAATTTTTCAGCTAACCGGTTTATATCTTCTTTTTTTCCTACAACTGTTAATCGGTCTCCCATTTGTAACGTTAAGTTAGGATTTGCAACCAAGTCTACACCGGCGCGGTTTAACCGTGTGGCATTTAGTCTGTAACCGAAAGGTAAACGTAAAGACCCTAATGTGCGCCCGTTCAGTTCAGGTTTGGTTATAACTATACGGCGGGAAACTATCGGAGCGGGAATAGCTTCCCAGTCCATTTCTATCGTTTTCCCGATAAATGCCGACATAGCAGCTTCGTCTTGTTCAGATAATACCACTAACAACAGATCTCCTTCTTCGATTGTCGTGGCCATTTGAGGGATGATTATTTCGCCGTCTTGTTTTTTTATACGAGATATAACAAAATTACGGTCGATAAATTGTGAAACCTTTTCAACGGTTTGACCGAAAATCAGAGGATTTTCTACCTTATATGTCAACACGTGAGGTTTTAATATTTTAGCCTGATTTTCTTTTTCTATCTCTTCGGTTTCTTGTTCTAATTTTATTTTGAAGATGGCTCTGACAATTAACATTGTGCCGATAATTCCGATAACGCCTAACGGATAAGCGGCAGCATATCCTGATGCGATTTCCGGTACGACATCTAATTTTCCGTCGTAGTTTAATTGGGCAAGCGTTTGCTGTGCTGCACCTAATCCCGGTGTATTTGTTACCGCGCCGGATAGAACACCTACTAACATCGGCATAGATATACGTTCGTTAGCGCATAGATATATTATCAGAACAACTGCTAAATTCAGTGCGACAATACAACAAGCCAATAAGTTGAGCCTCATACCTCCTTTTTTAAAAGAGGAAAAGAATCCCGGACCGACTTGTAACCCGATAGAGTAAACAAACAGAATCAGTCCGAATTCTTGAAGAAAGTGCATGATATTTTTTTCTCCGACAAATCCGAAATGTCCGGCAATCAATCCGATAAAAAGAACGAATGTAACACCTAACGAAATACCGAGAAATTTCTGTTTTCCCAAATATACGCCTAACGCGATTACAAACGAATACAGTAAAACCGTATGGGCTACCGATTCGGGAGCAAATAGCAAATTCTCTATCCAGCTCATATTTTTCTAATTGAATTAAAAGGTTAATTATAAAGATGGCTTTTAAAATAATAAGGTCAAGTAACGTTATCAAAAAAAGTCGGGCAAAGGTATGTATATAAATTCAATTTTACAATTTATTTTCTTTTATTTCCAGTGCGTTTATGTGCATATTTTTAAGCGTTTTTTTGAAGGACGAAAAAGTTATTGCCGGTTGTCGTTATATAATATAGTTTCTAATAGAAAAGTCGAATGTAGTTTATATTCGTTGATAGTTTTACTTTTTAGAATTTTTTTCCGAAGTTTTTTATCTGCGTCCGGGAAAAAATATTCCCAAAAAGTTTTCATTTTAGTCAATGTCAAATGTTCTGCATCTAATAGAGACTGATAGCAAAATAGCATCTCGTTGTGAAAACATTGCATTGTTTGTTGTTTTTCGGAAGTTGATATTTCTTCTGATTTGATTTCTTTCGCTATAAAAGGATTGTATAATAACCCTCTGCCAATAGCGATTCCTGCAATGAGGGGAAATTGCCGTTTTATGGTAAAGGCGTCTTCTTTTGATGTGATATCTCCATTATAAAGTAATGGAATTTTGCATTGTTCGTAAAAACTGCCGAATGATGTTATGTCGGTATGTCCATTGTATTGCTGTTTTCCGGTTCGGGCGTGTAAGGTAATATGATGTAACGGGTATGAGTGGAATATTGGCAGAAGTTGTAGACATTCGTTGGGAGATTCCCATCCTAACCGGGTTTTTACGGAAAAGGATATTTCCGGGAATTTAAGCGTTTCTTTCAGCAATTCGTTCACTTTATCGGGGTAGGGCAATATTCCGGAACCTTTTTTACGGCGTACTATTGGAATAAAGGGACATCCCATATTGATATCCAACTGTTTATAACCTGATTTTCTTAGCATTTTGCAGATGTTGTTCAGCTCTTCGGGTGAAGATGCGATGAGTTGAGGAATAAGAGAAGGTGTGCGGTTGTTTTTTGGGGAGATGTCACGGAGGTCTTTATTCCTAAAATTTTCGTGTTCGTATCGGACAAACGGAGTGTAGTAGGCGTCTATGCCTCCGATGTATTTGTAATGCAGATTTCTGAAAATGTAATCGGTGTACCCTTGTAATGGAGCGGATTCTATGCGAAAAGTATTCATTCTGAAAAAACATACAGCCGGATAAGCCTACGTCTATCCGGCTGTGGTGAATGTGTTTGTGATTATTTCGATTGAATGTTTTTACGGACTTTCGTCAAGAAAGAAGCCATTTCTTTACTATCTTTATTTTTAATGATTTCTAATAACTTAGATAATTCTTCTTGGATTTTCTCTACTTGTCCCGGTGTATAAGGGTTAAAGAGAATTTCTGATAGTAAAAAGTCATCTTCCGATAATAATCCCCGAGCAATATCCATGTGGCGTTTGAAAGTTGTACCCGGAGCTTCTTGGTACTTCATGACGGAAGCGAATACCAATGTCGATGCAAACGGGATAGACAGCGAGTAAGCGATAGTTTCATCGTGCTCTTTGAATGAGTATTCAAACGTATTTAATCGCAATGTATTGTAAAAGTCTTTGAAAAAAACTTTTCCCAAATGGTCAGACTCGGATATGATGATGGCGTTTTGCGTACTCAGATCACTTAGCGAGGCAAATGTAGGGCCGAACATCGGGTGAGTTGAAACGAATGGCCGTCCCGTTTCCGCATAAAATTCAGGCAATCCGGTTTTAACTGATGCAATGTCTGAAATGATGCAATTATCGGGGATATAAGGAAGTATTGCCTTAAATGCTTCAATGGTATATATTACCGTAGCGGCGTTGATAACCAGTTCGGGTTCAAATGCCTTTACTTCGTCTAATTGCGTCATGCGTTCGGTGTTGTATACGAAACGAAGTTTTTTAGGATCAACGTCAAATAATCCCACTTCATGTTGAAAGCTCAGTGCGTCGGCAAAGAACGTCCCCATTTTGCCGGCTCCTA
>JAFUKV010000268.1 GCA_017467745.1 Bacteroidaceae bacterium
AAAAGATAGTTTTTTTACACAAAGAGAGGGGATGCAAAATTTGCATCCCCTCTCTTTGTGTATAGAAAACTATGATTACAGTAACGAACAAGGACATAAGTTTTTCTGTTCAATATCCAGAAAATACTTATAAGTGCCCACTTTCAACTCAGAAGTAGCAGCCTCATCACATACAATTATTCCCTTTGGATGCAGTTGTAAAGCGGTAATCGTCCACATCTGGCTCACAGCCCCTTCTACTCCCTGTTGCAGAGCTTTCGCTTTGTTATGCCCGTTTACAATAATCAACACGCTCTTAGCGTCCATAATAGTTCCTACACCAACGGTTAAAGCCGTTTTGGGAACAAGATTTACATCATTATTGAAAAAACGAGAATTGGCGATAATAGTATCCTGCGTCAACGTTTTCACACGAGTACGTGAAACAAGCGACGATCCCGGCTCATTAAAAGCGATATGCCCATCGGCTCCAACGCCTCCCAGAAAGAGGTCAATACCCCCCATCTCCTTGATTTTAGCTTCATAACGGGCGCATTCAGCCTCCGGATCAGGAGCGTTTCCATTCAAAATATTGACATTCTCATCCTGAATATCTATATGAGAGAAAAAGTTATTCCACATAAACGAATGATAACTTTCCGGGTGATTTTCCGGTAATCCGATATATTCGTCCATATTGAATGTTACTACATTTTTAAAAGAAACAACACCCTCTTTATTCAAAGCGATTAAGTTCTTATACATACCTAACGGTGAAGACCCCGTAGGTAATCCCAAAATAAAAGGTTTTTCTGCCGAAGGTTTCGCTTTATTTATCTGTGCTGCCACATAATTAGCCGCCCACTTCGATACATTTTCATAATCAGGTTCAATAATCAGTCTCATATTTTTATAGTTTTTGAAATATCATTTCCCTACAAAATAGCCCAATGTATGGCTTAGCTGTCAAAAATAGACAATAAAATTCATTTATGAAGAAAAAAACAGAAAAATATCAATAAGAAAACAGCAAAAACGATAAAAGAAAATTTTTTGTTAAACATTTATTTCTATCATGGATTTTCTAAATAAAATCTATACCTTCGCTCTCTAACTTTTATCAAATTATTATGAAGGCAAATTTAAGTTCACAAATTAAACTGGACAGAACGCCTAAGCAATATTACAGACCTACAAACGCTTACGAGCATACGTTGCTTACCCGTTTTGAAAAAGTATTTACTGAAATTTTCGAGAGTTCGGAAAAAGCATCGATTGAAGTAGGTAGAGAAATTGCAAACCTCATCCGTACCGCAAATCAAGAAGGACGCCCGTATGTAATGGCATTAGGAGCTGGGACTGGCACAACAGGGGTCTATACTGAATTGATACGGCAACACAAAGAGGAAGGTCTCAGTTTTCAAAATGTGATCATCTTTAACCTAAGCGAATTCTATCCATTAGAAGCCAATTCACCCAGTACAACAAAACTTTTATTCGAATATCTGTTAAACCACGTCGATATAAAGACCGAAAACATCCATACATTGGATGGAACTATCGACAAAGAACATATATTTGACTATTGCAAGCATTACGAACAAGACATTGCCAAATGCGGCGGATTAGATTTAGCATTTCTCGAATTTGGTTTCGCAGGAAATGTAGGAGGAAACGAACCCGGATCTCAGATCAGCTCTTCTACACGTCTAACATTATTAGGTAACGAAGCTCGTAAAAGTGCTGCTCGTTTATACAACTCAAACGATAACACGCCTCACAGCACCATTACTATGGGTATTTCTACCATTATGAATGCCCGTAAAGTTATTATGGTATCATGGGGCGAAGACAAAGCTGCTGTTGCCAAAGCGATAATTGAAGGGCCTTGCACAGATTCCTTACCCGGTTCATTGTTCCAGCAACATAAAGATACAAAAATAGTATTGGATTTATCTGCAGCCGAAGACCTTACACGCATCAGCACACCTTGGCTGGTTACTTCCTGCGAGTGGAGCGATAAATTAATACGTCGCGCCATTGTCTGGTTATGCCAAATTACAGGCAAACCTATCTTAAAACTTACCAATAAAGATTACAACGATAATGGGCTGGGAGAACTTCTTCCGCTTTACGGCTCAGCATATAACGTGAATATCAAAATTTTCAACGATCTGCAACATACCATTTCCGGCTGGCCGGGAGGAAAACCCAATGCAGACGACTCTTTCCGCCCGGAACGTTCTACTCCCTATCCGAAACGAATTATCGTATTCAGCCCGCATCCCGATGACGATGTTATCTCTATGGGCGGTACTCTGAAACGCCTCGTTGACCAAAATCACGATGTACACGTTGCATACGAAACATCCGGAAATATAGCCGTAGGCGATGAAGATATGATGCGTTATGTCATGTTAATGGAAAGTATCTCCAAACGCTTCAAGTTCGAATCACCCGAAACACAAGACATATTTAACAAAATAACCAAAGCCATTTCTAATAAGAAAGACGGCGATATGGACATTCCGGACGCTCGTTATTTAAAAGGAATGATTCGTCAAGGAGAAGCACGTACAGCATGTAACTATATCGGCGTTAAACCTGAAAACGTCCATTTCCTTGCTTTACCGTTCTACGAAACCGGCGCTATCAAAAAAGGAGATTTGACACAAACAGATATAGACATTGTCAAGAAACTGATTCTCGACATCAAACCTCATCAAATTTTCGTAGCCGGAGACTTGGCCGATCCGCACGGCACACACAGAGTTTGCTTAGATGCCGTATTAGCCGCGATAGATGAAGTAAAAGACGATGAATGGATGAAAGATTGCCGCATTTGGATGTATCGCGGAGCATGGGC
>JAFUKV010000269.1 GCA_017467745.1 Bacteroidaceae bacterium
CGAACGAACAACTTTACGATGGTATTTCGATTCCGACCCGCGAGGAGCACGAATTTATTGGAGGGTGATATCCAGCATTCCGAGCATTGTAAAAAACACGAACGAAACCTATTTGATGACTACCCCATTTGAAGAAACCCGGTCTTTCAATATTCTGGGATTAACTTATGAAAATTCTCGGGATGTTCAGATAGAAATCAAAGTAAGTAAAAAGGGATATGAAGACCAAGTCAAAAGATTCAATGTACGGCAGGCTATCGACCAACAGGAAATCAGCGGATTCTTTGAAATGGTTGAGAAAGAAGAATGATTAATATCTCAAAATAGGTTGTAAATAAAAAGGCGAGAAAATTCTCGCCTTTTTATTTCATTAGCCATTATGCTACGAAAAATTATTTTCCCGATTGAAATATAACGGTCTCTATAACCTTTCCTTGACGGTCTTTTACTTCCAGATTCATCTCTTTCTCAGAAGCGTCTATATGCGTTACATGTGTATTGGAATTGATTAAAATAGGGAAATTACACCCCTCCTGCCCTGCATCTAAATAGAAATATTTATGCAAATGGGCGGATAACATCAAATCAATTCCGGCATCGTTTAATAATGGTACTAATGTTTTTTTTGCATGTAGCGGTCCGTGCCACGTACTTTTTACAGGAGGAATATGTATAACCGCGATTTTAAATGGCGATTGTTTAAATATTTCGCTTGCTGTAACCTGTTTTACCCATTCGGCCTGAACAGTCCTGTATCGGTCGAAATCGGCAGTCTCCGAGTATTCAAACGAATCATCCGGTTTATCCTCTCCGCCATCTAAAACAAGAAAAAACACCGGCCCTTGCTTAAATGCGTAATAAGGTAGTTCGGTAGGAGTAGGAAAATATTTTATAAACTCCGAAGAGAAGACCCCTCGTGTCTCATGATTACCTCGCGAATAGTAAAACGGTATTTCCGACGCATAAAGCCGAATACTCGTGTTCAGAAACCCTTCGAATATTTGCTGCTCCGAATCCATGTGGCTTACCATATCGCCATTGAAAATAATAAAATCGTCTTTCCTATCGCGAATATCGCAAGTTAAATCTTTAAGCAACTCGTTATCTCCATGTATATCGTTTACCACAGAAAAACGAATATTCTTTTTATCGCTGTCTAATGTGGTAAATTGAAGCGGTTCACGTCCATAGACGTCAGTAGCAGCCACTTTCCCGTATTTTATGAAATAGGGTTGTTCGTCAAGCACTTCTTTCGAGCAGACTCGATACCTATAAACTGTTCCTTTTGAAAGTCCTGTAATACGCACCGTATGGACACGATGCAAAGACCGTTTACCAAAAAGAGTTTGAAAATATTTCGGACGAGATTCCGCATAAAAATTACTGCCGTCATCCGGAGCCAACTCTACCCAAGAAAGGGCTTTTCCCGATGTAACCCACATTATTGTAGCCTCGTTCTCGCCTACCATTTGCAGGTACGGTCCGTATAGAATTTTAAAATCATTTTGAGCAAACGAGGTTGCCGCTACCAACCAGATAAGAGATAATAAGGCCTTTTTCATATCGGGTATGTTTAAAATTCGGCTTCTACCATAATGGGATAATGGTCTGACGGTGTTTTACGATGAACATTATCAGGTAATGCTCCGTATTTGTGAATTGAGATTCCATCGGTTACAAAAATATAGTCGATACGATCATATTTCGTATCGAGACTGTAATCGTGCCATGTTCCGACAGGACCGTACGGAGCGGTAGCAGTAATCCGATACGAATCTTTCAATAATCCATCGTCGTATATAATTTGTATAGGTTCCGATGTCTCTTCCGCATTGAAATCCCCAGTACAAAAAACTGGCTGATTTCCGGCTATATCTTTGATTCTTTGTAATAATAATTTAGAAGATTCTCGTCGAGCAGTAGGAGCAATGTGATCGTAATGAACATTGAAAAAGTAAAATTTCTTTCCCGAGACTTTATCTTTAAACTGCGCCCACGAACAGATTCTTCGGATTTTCGCATCCCATCCGAAAGACGGTTCTTCGGGTGTTTCAGAAAACCAGAAGTTTCCTTGTTTCAATACAGTAAAACGATTTGTTTTGTATATGATTGCCGAGTGTTCGCCTTCACTTTTTCCATCATCTCTTCCTACCCCTACATAAGAATATTTGCCGTTTTCAGTTAAATCTTTCAACTGATGCGCAAATCCTTCTTGGGTTCCGAATATATCGAAATCGTGAAAGGCAATTAAAGCACATGCAAAATCCTTGCGGTATTTCCACGCATTTTCTTTGTCATAATCTGTGTCCATCCGCAAATTAAAAGATGCAATGTTCATTTTGCACTTCTTTCCTTTCGCTTCTATCACCGAAACCGGGATAAGGCAAATGACAATAAATAAGATGAGTTTTTTCATTGTACTGTATTTATAAATTAGTTTGTGTTTGTTATCCCTTTTTCCCGGTAGCCGGCGGAAGAAGAATCTTTTTATACAATTCCGGATTTTTTAAAATGGCAACACTTGTATCTAAAATCTTGTCTTTTTTCAGCGATTGTATAATCTCTCCCCGTTGGAAATAGTATCGTTTAGACAATTCAAGAGCGATAAATTCTTTAATTTCTTCGCGAGCATTATCTAAGTCTTGCTCTAAGTTATGATTCAATTTTTTTTCGAGAGCGGCAAACTCTGCCTCCGCCCCGTCATAATAACCCTCGAACTCTAATATTTTGCGTAGCTCTTCTAACGATTTCTCACTTTGTTTATCGTATGTAAAGTTCCTTTTTTTGACAAATTCTTTAAACTCTTCAAAATCCTTATCCGTGAAATCGTATTCTGCGATAGGCGCAATAGAAGGATGATTGTTGACATACTGAGTAGCATAGTCAAATATAACGAAATCAGAAAGTAAATAGAATACAATATTCTTCATCTTTTCGCTTTCCATTTCCTTATCCGGCAAAATACCTCCTCCGTCATATACACTGCGTCCGTTAGCGGTTTTAAACTCTTTCATTTTTTCCTTCGGAACACGCGCTACGCTGCCATCCTCGTTGCGACGAGTATAGTCGATAGCCTGTATCAACCGTCCGCTGGGAATGTAATACTTGGAGGTCGTAATTTTCAATGTGCCATCGTACGGCAAATTACGGGAACTTTGCACCAGACCTTTTCCATAGCTTCTTTCTCCAACAATAACCGCGCGGTCTAAATCTTGCAAAGCTCCGGCCACGATCTCCGAAGCCGAAGCCGAATTTCGGTTGATAAGCACAACCAAAGGCATATCTACGGTTATCGGTTCTGAGGTGGTTTTATATGTCTTATCCCACTGTTTTACCTTTCCTTTGGTAGAAAGTATTTCTTTTCCTTTCGGAATAAACATATTAACGATACGTATAGCGTCTTCCAACACTCCACCCGGATTGTTTCTTAAATCTAATAAAAGCGACTGCATCTGATGATTTTTCTTTAAA